>NZ_JARAVO010000144.1:0-23865 GCF_033792805.1 Streptomyces sp. PA03-1a | reverse complement strand
GGCGAACGGGTTGGGCCCGTACGGCCCCAACCCGTACGCCCAGGCGCCGACCCAGCCTCTCCCCGGGTACGGCTACCAGCCGTACCCGCAGTACCCGCAGCCGCCGAAGCGCGGCAACGGCAAGGTGGCCGGGATCGTGGCGGCGGCGATCGCGGCGGTGCTGGTCGTCGGCGCGGGGGTCTTCCTGGTCGCGAACGGTGGCGACGACGAGCCCTCGGACACCCCGTCGAAGGGCGGCAGCACCCGGCCGGCCGGCGACGGCCCGCTCAAGGCCCGCGCGTTGTGGGACAAGAGAGCGGTGCGGCCGTCAAAGGCCGAGATCACCGCCCCGGTGGCGGAGGCCTGGTTCACCGGCGACGCGGTCGTCAAGACGATGCCGGACGCGCTGCGTTCCTTCGACATCGACAGCGGCAAGGAGAACTGGTCGATACCGCTGGAGGGGGAGTCCTGCCCGGGCCCGGAGTCGGCGGCCGGTGACCGCCTGGTGCTGCAGTACGGCACGGACTGCGACAGCGTGATCGCCGTCGACATCGCCCACGGCAAGAAGCTGTGGGCGAAGAAGCTGCCCGACCCGGACGGCCGGACCTCGCACAGCTACTCGCAGATCGCGCTCACGGGCGACACGGCGGCCGTCTCCTGGATCGGCGGTTCGGTCGCGTACAAGATCAGCACCGGGGCCGTGCTGTGGACGCCCAAGGCCGGTTCGGAGTGCACCGACAAGGGCTACCACGGCGGCGCCGCGCTGGTCGCGGTCGTCGAGTGCGGCGGCTTCGGCGGTGACGAGTACGTGCAGGGCCTGGGCGAGGGCGGCGCCAAGAAGTGGTCCTGGCAGGTGCCGAGCGGCAGTGAGGTGTACAGCGTCATCTCCACGGACCCGGTGGTCGTGGGGCTGTCGGCGGGCAGCTTGTCGATGACCGACATCGTGTACCTGGACGGCGGCAAGATGAAGAGCCGCATCTCGCTGGGCGCGGGCGGCGCGGACGCCACGTACCGGATCCACTGCGAGGACAACCGGTGCACCAACGTCGCCGTCGACGGCACAACCATCTACCTGCCCACCAAGACCCACTCGGGCAGCGGCACCTCCTATTCCCAGACGAACGAGATCGCCGCGCTCGACCTCACCACCGGCAAGCCGAAGTGGCTCGCCAAGCCCGACCAGGAGCGCGAGCTCAAGATCGTCGGCATCAGCGGCGGCAAGGTCGTCGCGTACCAGAAGAACACCTACGACAAGCCGGGCCGCCTGCTGCGGCTCGATCCCGCGACCCGCGGGTTCACCGTCTTCATGGAACTGCCGGAGAGCGGCAAGGACCTGGAGAACGATTTCCTGGACAGCGGTTCGGGCTGGTGGCTGTACCAGGACCACTTCTTCCTGACCTCCGACCACATCTCCGCCTCCGCCAACCTGACGGACCGGTCCATCGCCGCCTTCGGCTGACCGGGCCGGGGGGAGGGGGACGGAACGCGGGCCCGCGAACAAGCACACCCGGTCGCAAGTCGGCCATGTTTGGAGATAATGCGGATTTAGGGAGGCTTCTGCCGAGTAGGGGGCGCAAAGCGTCGAACAAGCGTGTACCTTCCCGGGCATGGCCCGGGGCCGCAGCGGGGGCACAGGCGGTATGCCGGACGGGCTTCGCCGCGGCATGTGAAGGGGGACCGGCTTGGACTCGGTGGGCAGGCCCGCACCAGTCCATGGGGGGATGAGGGGGACGCCCATGGGCGTACGGCTCGTCGTCGTCGACGACCATCGTCTGCTGGCCGAGGCGCTCGCCTCGGCGCTGAAGCTGCGCGGGCACCGGGTGCTCGCGGCGGCCGCGCCCGCGTCGGGCGCGGCGGATCTCGTACTGAGCCGGTCGCCCGAGGTGTGCCTGATCGGGACGGCGGCGCCGGCCGAGCCGGGCGCCTTCGACGCGGTCGTCCGCATCAAGCGGGAGCGGCCGGGGGTCGCGGTGCTGGTCCTGGGGCCGGTGCCCAACCCGCGCGGCATAGCCGCCGCGTTCGCCGCCGGCGCCTCCGGCTACGTACGGCACGACGAGCGGATCGAGGGCGTCGAGCGGGCGATGGCCAAGGCGCGTGCCGGCGAGGTGGCGGTCGCGCCCGCGCTGCTGCAGGGCGCGTTCGCCGAGCTGCTCAACCCGGTGGCCGAGCCGGACGACGAGGGCACCAGGCTGCTGCAGATGCTCACCCCGCGCGAGGTCGAGGTGCTGCTGCGGGTCGCGGAGGGCGAGGACACCCGGCTGATCGCGGCGGGCATGCGGATCGCGCCGAGCACCGCCCGTACGCACGTCCAGCGGGTGCTGATGAAGCTGGGGGTGGGCTCCCGGCTGGAGGCCGCCGCCCTGGCGGCCCGCACGGGGCTGCTGGACCGGGTCAGTCACCATCTCCCGGGCGGTGCGATCCCGCCTCAGGCGTCTCCTGCGCAGCGGGCGGGGGAGGAGGGGGACTGAGCTTCATCCACAGGAGGAAGAGCAGTCCCAGCACCAGCATGCCGATCCCGGTCCAGAGGTTGATGTTGATGCCCTGGGCCTTGGCGATGTCCGCGTCGGACGCGGTGATCCCGGCGATGGTCACGATCACCCCGTAGACCACGAAGAGGCCGCCGATCACACGGCGCACGTCGAACAGGCGTGCCGCCGAGGCCGACTTCTGCTCCAGGTCCTCGATGCGGTGCTGGAAATCCGGCTCGTTGCCGTACTCGCTCACGACGCGTCACCTCACAGGGAGAAGGGGATGTAGCACAGCGCGGCCAGGAGGACGGCGCCCCAGCCCAGCAGAGCGGGCCTGCGGTACCAGGCGTCGTCGCCCTGGGCGGGCGGCTCGGCCATGCCGGGGGAGGTGGTCCCGTAGACGAGTCCGGCCAGTGATTCGACGGGCTTGGGCTGGGTGAACCACGAGACGAGGACCATCACGACACCGCCGACGACGAAGGCGGCGATGGCGGAGACGAAGTTGGCGCCCTGGTCGCTGGGGATCGAGATCAGGCCGCCCTTGTAGAACCAGAAGTAGTTGATCATCGCGGCGACCGTGCCGCTCAGCAGCCCCCAGAAGCCGGCCGCGGCGGTGGAGCGCTTCCAGAACATGCCGAGGATGAAGACGCAGAACAGCGGCACGTTGAAGAACGAGAACAGCGTCTGCAGGTAGTTCATGATGTTGCTGAAGGACGAGGCGATGAAGGCCGTGCCCATGCCGATCAGCACGCCGATCGCGGTCACCACGCGGCCGGTGGTGACGTAGTACCGGTCGGGCCGGTCGCGCCGTACGTAGGCGCCCCAGATGTCGTACGTGAAGACGGTGTTGAAGGACGAGACGTTGGCCGCCATGCCGGCCATGAAGGCGGCGAGCAGCCCGGTGATCGCGATGCCGAGGACGCCGTTGGGCAGCAGGTCGCGCATGAGCACCGGGATCGCGTCGTTGTACTGGAGCCCGCTGCCCGGCTTGCCGATGTCCGGCTCCATGACGAGGGCGATCAGTCCCGGCAGGACCACGATCAGCGGGATGAAGATCTTGGGGTACGCAGCGATGAGCGGGGTGCGCTGGGCGGCCGAGAGGTTCTTCGCGGACAGGGCGCGCTGCACCTCGGCGAAGTTGGTCGTCCAGTAGCCGAAGCTGAGGACGAAACCGAGGCCCAGCACGATGGTCAGCCAGTTCGCCCCCAGCGGGTTCGACGAGCCGATGCCGGTGCCGTCCCAGGCGGTGAGGAACGCGGCGCCGTGCGAGTCGGTGAGCGAGTCCGTCAGCCCGGGCCAGCCGCCGACCCGCTTCAGGCCGACGACGGTGAGCGGGATCAGCGCCGCGAGGATCACGAAGAACTGCAGCACCTCGTTGTAGATGGCCGAGGACAGGCCGCCGAGGGTGATGTAGAAGAGCACGAAGAAGCCGGAGACGACGATCGCCACCCACTGCGGCCAGCCGATCAGCGCCTCCAGCACGATCGCCATCGCGTAGAGGTTGACGCCCGCGATCAGCAGCGCGGACACCGCGAAGATGATCGAGCTGAGCAGGTGCGAGGCCGGTCCGAAGCGGTGCAGCAGGAACTCCGGCACGGAGCGGACCTTGGAGCCGTAGTAGAACGGCATCATCACCAGGCCGAGGAAGACCATGGCCGGAATGGCGCCGATCCAGTACCAGTGCACCGTGTACGCCCCGTACTGTGCGCCGTTGGCGGCCATCCCCAGGATCTCGGTGGCGCCCAGGTTGGCGGCGATGAACGCCAGACCCGTGACCCAGGCGGGCAGTGACCGGCCGGACAGGAAGAAGTCGAGGCTGGTCCGGACGGCGCGGCGGGCGGCGAAGCCGATGCCGAGGACGACGACGAAGTAGATCGCGAGGATCGAGTAGTCGAGCGCGTTCGTGGGGAGCCGTAGCCCTTCTGCCAGGTTCTGCATGGTGTGATCACTCCCCGCAACGGGGTCTCCGTTGACGTTGCTGTTGCGTTGTGGTTCATTGTGTTTGATTCTGTTTGCTGGCGTGGTGTGAGGAGCCCGCAGGGTGAAGAAGACATCGACCCGGCTCGCCGACGGGCGCGAGCTGATCTACTACGACCTGCGCGACGACGAGCCCCGCGACGCCGTCGACCGCCGCCCGCTGGACCCGGTGACCAGCGCCTCGGAGATCCGCCACGACCCGCTGCTCGGTGACTTCGTCGCCATCGCCTCCCACCGTCAGGCCCGCACCTACCACCCGCCCGCGGACGAGTGCCCGCTGTGCCCTTCCCGGGACGGCCGGTTGAGCGAGATCCCCGAGGACCACTACGACGTGGCCGTCTTCGAGAACCGCTTTCCCTCGCTCAGCGGAAAACATGGCCGCTGCGAGGTCGTCTGCTTCACCGACCGGCACGACAGGTCCTTCGCCGACCTCACCCCCGAGCAGGCGCGGCTGGTCCTCGACGCCTGGACCGACCGCACGGCCGCACTCTCCCGGCTGCCCGGCGTCGAGCAGGTCTACTGCTTCGAGAACCGCGGCGAGGAGATCGGCGTCACCCTCGGCCACCCGCACGGCCAGATCTACGGCTACCCGCACGCCACCCCGCGCACCGAGCTGATGCTGCGTTCGCTGGAGCGGCACCGCGAGGCCACCGGCGGCCGCAACCTCTTCGACGACCTCGTGGCGCGCGAGCGCGAGGACGGCAGCCGTGTCGTCCTGGAGGGCGAGCACTGGACGGCGTTCGTGCCGTACTCCGCGCACTGGCCGTACGAGGTGCACCTCTACCCCCGCCGCAGGGTGCCGGACCTCACGGCCCTGGACGAGGCGGCCCGCGCCGAGTTCCCCGGGCTCTACCTGGAACTGCTGCGCCGCTTCGACCGGCTGTTCGGTCCCGAGGGGGCGCCGCCCACCCCGTACATCTCCGGTTGGCACCAGGCGCCGTTCAGCAGCGCGCAGCGCGAGGAGTTCGCGCTCCACCTGGAGCTGTTCACGATCCGCCGCACCGAGGGGAAGCTCAAGTACCTCGCGGGCTCCGAGTCCGGCATGAGCGTTTTCATCAACGACGTGCCGCCAGAGACCGCCGCGAGCCGCCTGAGGGAGGTCGCCTCCCCGTGAGCGGCGCACCCGTGATCGTCACCCCGCCCCCTACCGGCGAGTGTTCATCCGGCGCCGCTACCGTGGCCCCGAGTCGAACCCGAGAAAGGCTGTGACCCTGTGAGCGACCCGAGCACGAAGAAGGTTCTGGTCACCGGAGGCGCTGGTTACGTCGGCAGCGTCGTGGCGGCCCATCTGCTGGAGGCGGGCCACCGGGTCACCGTCCTGGACGACCTGTCCACCGGCTTCCGGGACGGCGTCCCCGAGGGCGCCGACTTCGTCGAGGGGCGGGTCCAGGACGCGGCGAAGGTGCTCGACGCCACCTACGACGCCGTGCTGCACTTCGCCGCCAGCTCCCAGGTCGGCGAGTCCGTCGTCCACCCCGAGAAGTACTGGCGCAACAACGTGGTGGGCACGCTGGACCTGCTCACGGCAATGCGTGACGCCGGGGTCCGGCGGCTGGTCTTCTCCTCCACCGCCGCCACCTACGGCGAGCCGAAGTCCGTCCCGATCACCGAGGACGACCCGACGCTGCCGACCAGCCCGTACGGCGCGTCCAAGCTCGCCGTCGACCACATGATCACCAGCGAGGCCGTCGCCCACGGCCTGGCGGCGGTCTCCCTGCGCTACTTCAACGTCGCGGGCGCCTACGGGACGTTCGGCGAGCGCCACGACCCCGAGTCGCACCTCATCCCGCTCGTGCTGCAGGTCGCCCAGGGACGCCGGGAGGCGATCTCGGTCTACGGCGACGACTACCCCACCCCCGACGGCACCTGCGTCCGCGACTACATCCACGTCGCCGACCTGGCCGAGGCGCATCTGCTCGCCGTCGACGCGCCCGCCTCCGGCGAGCACCTGATCTGCAACCTCGGCAACGGCAACGGCTTCTCCGTACGCGAGGTCGTCGAGACCGTCCGCCAGGTCACCGGTCACCCCGTCCCCGAGGTCGTCGCCCCGCGCCGCGGCGGCGACCCGGCCGTCCTGGTGGCCTCCGCCGAGCGGGCCAAGGAGCGCCTGGGCTGGCGTCCCTCGCGCACCGACCTCGCCCAGATCGTCCGCGACGCCTGGACCTTCGCCCAGGACCTGCGGGACCGGGAGGACGCCAAGTGAGCGAGGACGGCTTCCGCGCCACGTACGGCACCGGCCCCGAAGGGGTCTGGGCCGCCCCCGGCCGGGTGAACCTGATCGGCGAGCACACCGACTACAACGACGGCTTCGTGATGCCGTTCGCGCTGCCGCACACCACCGTCGCCGCGGTCGCCCGCCGCGCCGACGGCCGGCTGCGGCTGCACAGCGGCTCGCCGGACGTCCCCGCCGGCGTCGTCGAACTGCACGTCGACGAACTCGCACCCGGCGGCGGTGCCGGCTGGGCCGACTACCCCGCGGGCGTCATCTGGGCGCTGCGCGACGCCGGGCACGAGATCACCGGCGCCGATATCCACTTCGAGAGCACCGTCCCCACCGGCGCCGGCCTGTCCTCCTCGGCAGCCCTCGAGGTCGTCACCGCCGTCGCCCTGAACGACCTCTACGGCCTGGGCCTGGAGCGGTGGCGGATCGCCCGGCTCTGCCAGCGCGCGGAGAACGTCTACGTGGGCGCCCCCACCGGGATCATGGACCAGACCGCCTCGGCGTGCTGCACCGAGGGGCACGCCCTGTGGCTCGACACCCGCGACCTGTCGCAGCGCCAGATCCCCTTCGACCTGGCCTCCCAGGGCCTGCGGCTGCTCGTCGTCGACACCCGGGTCACCCACGCCCACAGCGAGGGCGAGTACGGCAAGCGGCGGGCGGGCTGCGAGGAGGCGGCGGCGCTGCTCGGCGTGGACGCGCTGCGGGACATCCCGTACGAGGGGCTCGACGAGGCCCTCGCCCGCGTCGAGGACCCCGAACTGCGGCCGCTGGTACGGCACGTGGTCACCGAGGACCGCCGGGTCGAGCGGGTCGTCGAACTGCTGGAGACGGGCGACGCCCGTGCCATCGGGCCGGTGCTGACCGAGGGCCACGCCTCGCTGCGCGACGACTTCAAGGTCTCCTGCCCGGAGCTCGACCTGGTGGTGTCGGCCGGTGTGGAGGCGGGTGCCCTCGGCGCGCGCATGACCGGCGGCGGCTTCGGCGGTTCGGCGATCGTGCTGGTGGAGGAGTCCGCCGCGGAGAAGACCGCCGAGGCGATTGCCGGTGCCTTCGCCACGGCCGGCCACCGCGAGCCGCGCATCTTCACCGCGGTGCCGTCCGCGGGGGCCCGCCGGCTGGTCTGACCCGTTGCGGAGACAGGGAGCCGGCCCCGGTCCCGGGGCCGGCTCCCTGCCGTGGGAGGCCTGCACGGCAGGAAGTCCGTCACGCCGGGCGGGTGGCCGGGCACCGCGTGGACGACGCCGGGGAGCCCACGGTCCGCGCCCCCACCGGCGCTGCCGCGGCTCGGCACGCCTTCCTCCGTCCACCGCTGTGGAAAACCGCACCGTGGGCCACAGTTCGGCACGTCCCGGGGAACTCCGTCCCGCAAGTTTTTCCATTCGGGCGCCTTTGTCTGCTCCTGCCCCTACGCTTTTTGGCAGCGCCGGTGGGGGCCGGCGGCATCAGGGGGCGAGACACAAGGGTTCGGCACCTGGTTGGGGACGGCTGCTAGCCCGGCGGCGTGCGGCGTCCGCTCCAGGTGCCGGGCCTCCGTGCACATCGACCTCGTCCGTGGGGGGAAGTGCCGAATGCCGGGAGTGGGGCCCGTGGGACGAATCCGCGTTCTCGTCGTCGACGACCACCGCATCTTCGCCGAATCGCTTGCGGCCGCCCTCGCGGCCGAGCCCGATGTCGACGTCTCGGCCGCCGGGAGCGGGGCGGCTGCCCAGCGCTGCCTGGAACGCGCGGCCTCCGACGGCCGCCGCTACGACGTGCTCCTGGTCGACGCCGACCTGGGGACGACGTCCGCCGTGGGGGCCCGGGTGATGGGCGCGCCCAGGGCCGCCCCGCTCGGCGCGGCCGACGGCGGCGCCCAGGCCGGGCTCGACGGCATCGCCCTGGTGGAACGCGTACGGTCCGAACACCCCGCCACCCGGACGGTCGTGCTCGCCGAGCGGGACGACGCGCGCCGTGCCGCCCGCGCCCTGCAGGCCGGCGCCTGCGGCTGGGTCGCCAAGGACTGCTCGCTGTCCCGGCTGCTGGCCGTGATGCGCGGCGTCCTGCGGGACGAGACGCATCTGCCGCCCGCCCTGCTCACCGGCGTGCTGCGGGAGTTGACCGCCGCGCGCCGGCACCGGACGGAGAGCGAGCGGCTGGTGGAGTCGCTCACCCCGCGCGAGCAGGAGGTGCTGCGCTGCATGGTGGCCGGCCTGGGCCGCAAGGCGGTCGCCGAGCGGCTGTACCTGTCGCCGCACACCGTCCGCACCCACATGCAGAACGTGCTGGGCAAGCTGGGTGTGCATTCGACGCTGGCCGCCGTGGCGCTGGCCCGGCGGGCCGGGGTGCCACCGGCCGACGGAGAGGGCGGCCGGGTGGGTTCCGCGGGCCCGGTGCAGCACGTCTGACGGCATGGAGCGCGGCGGATCGCCCTCCCCGTGACCGGGGAGAGCGACCCGCCGGGTCACCGCGGATACCCGCGGTCATTCACCGCCGACGCCGGTGGCCGGCGCCGGGCGGTCACCGCTGACGCCGGTGGTCGGCGCCGAGCGGCTGGTGTCACGGTCGTTGGCACGGTCGCGGTGACCGTTCTCCTGACCGCGGTCATTGAGGCCGTCGAACGGGTCGCGGCCGTTGTTGTCGCCGCGGTGGTTGTCACCCGCGTCGTCGAAGGGGTCGCGGTTGTTGTCGCCGCGGTTGTCGCCCCGGCCGTTGCCGCCGCGACCGTTGTCCCCGCCGTTGCCGCCGTTGCCGCCGCGACCGTTGTCGCCGCGGTTGCCGCCCCGGCCGTTGTCGCCGCGGTTGCCGCCCCGGCCGTTGTCACGGCAGTTGAAGCCACCGTTGAAGCCGGGACCGCCGACGAAGCCGGGACCGGCGATACCGCCGACGCCACCGACGCCACCGATGCCGCCGATGCCGCCGACTCCGCCGACGAAGCCCGGACCGCCGACTCCGCCGATGCCACCGACGCCGCCGACCCCGCCGACGCCACCGGGACCGCCGACGAAGCCCGGACCGCCGACTCCGCCGACGCCACCGACGAAGCCCGGACCGCCGACTCCGCCGACTCCGCCGACGCCACCGACGCCGCCGACCCCGCCGACGCCACCGGGACCGCCGACGAAGCCGGGACCGGCGACACCGCCGACTCCGCCGACTCCGCCGACGCCACCGACACCACCGACACCGCCGACGCCACCGACAAAGCCGGGACCACCGCGACCGCCGGGGCCGTCGCTGCGCTTGGCGAGGGCGACGCTGTCCAGGGGTTCCTCGGCGCGGGTGTCCTCGCGGAACGGGTCGTCCACGCCGTTGAAGCGCTCGTCGCCGCGGCCGTGCTCGCGGCCGCCGTGCCCGTTGTTGCGGCAGATGCCGATGCCGCCGATACCACCGACGAAGCCGGGGACACCGATGCCACCGACTCCGCCGACTCCGCCGACCCCACCGACGCCGCCGACCCCACCGACGCCGCCGACTCCGCCGACTCCGCCGACTCCGCCGACGCCGCCGACGCCACCTACCCCACCGGTGCCGCTGCACCAGCCGGGCACGGGACCGACGTTGGCGACGAAGCGGGCCGAGGACCAGGCCCAGAGGTTGCCGCTGAGCTGGTACCAGCGGGGGTTGCCGCCGATGGGGCTGCCCACGGACTTGCAGACGATGGCCACCAGGGCGTTGAAGGGGATGACGCCGACGCTGCCGAATTGGACGCCCGGTCCGCTGCGGACCCGCAGACCCGTACGGGCGACGACGCGGCCCTGGAACAGGGCTGCGTTGGGGGAGCGTGCGGACTTCACCGCCACTTCACGGGACAGGTCCCGGAGACGCTCCGAGGGGGAAACGAGTTCACTTTGGCCGTCCGGTCCAGGAGCGGCAGGCACCCCGGCGGCAGGCCGGCCGTCGGTGGCGAAGGCGGTGCCCATGGTGCCGATGGCGAGGGTGCCGGCCAAGGCGCCGGTCACCGCGGTTGCGGCTATCTTGCTTGCGCGGGTGTGCAGAGTCATCTGCATCTCCAAGGTGGAGCGGGACCCGGCGGGGTCCAGGGAAATGGAAGCCGGACGCGCCCCGACCGCCTTCCACTTGACGTTGTCGGAATGTGGTGCGCCGGCAGCCGCAAAAGTGGCCATTTGAGCCTTTATGCGGCGTTCACGGTCATCACGCTAAGTGCGCCACTTTGTGTGCGCAACCGGTGGCGGAGCGTGGCCGTTTGTGATCATTCCCTGGCGGTTACGCCGGGTAATCGCCGTCAACCGGGGACGTTGTCGAAGGGTGCGGTCAACTGTCGGAGCAGGTTCGCGAGTTCCCCCCGCTGGCGGCCGGAGAGCTCGCCGAGGATGGCCCGCTCCTGGGCCAGCAGGCCCGCCAGGGCCTGGTCCGCCCGGTCCCGGCCCTCCGGGGTGAGCCGTACGAGGACGCCGCGCCGGTCCGAGGGGTCGGGCAGCCGCTCCACGAGCCCCTTCTTGGTGAGCCGGTCGATCCGGTTGGTCATCGTCCCCGAGGTGACCAGCGTCTGGGTCAGCAGCTGTCCGGGGGAGAGCTGGTAGGGCGCGCCCGCGCGGCGCAGGGAGGTCAGCACGTCGAACTCCCAGGGCTCCAGACCGTGCTCGGAGAACGCCAGCCGACGGGCCCGGTCCAGATGCCTCGCCAGCCTGCTGACCCGGCTGAGCACCTCGAGTGGTTCGACGTCGAGGTCAGGGCGCTCCCTGCGCCACGCAGCGACCAGCCGATCGACCTCGTCCTCCATGGAGATCAGTGTAAGGGTTGTGTCGACATGAAGTCTCTTGACATCAAGAGATTAGCTCTGGAACCTTGTGGGCAAGGTCGGCGGCAGGAAGAGATCCATCTCTCGCCAGGGAGTTCGCAACATGCCCGCAGCAGCCTGGGATCCCCAGCAGTACCTCCACCACTCCACCCACCGCACCCGCCCCTTCCACGACCTGCTGGCCCGGATACCGGAGCTGCCCGGCGCGAGCCCGCGGATCGCGGACGTCGGCTGCGGTCCCGGCAACGTGACCGCCCTGCTCGCGCAGCGCTGGCCCGATGCCCGGATCACCGGCCTCGACAGCTCCGCCGAGATGCTGGAGGCCGCCCGGGCCTACGAAGGCCCCACCGCCGGGGGCGGCAGCCTCACCTTCCGCCCCGCCGACGCCGGACACTGGGTCCCCGACGGCACCTACGACCTGATCGTCTCCAACGCCGCCCTCCAGTGGGTCGAGGGCCACGCCGAGCGCTTCCCCCTCTGGGTCGAGCACCTCGCTCCCGGCGGCGTCCTCGCCTTCCAGGTCCCCGGCAACTTCACCTCGCCCAGTCACGCGCTGCTCGGCGACCTCTGCGACTCCCCGGCCTGGCGCGACCGCCTCGGCGAGGGCCACGGCCGCCGCTACGTCCACATCCTCCAGCCCCCCGGCTACCTGGAGCGCCTCATCGAGATCCCCGACGTCGAGGTGGACGTCGACGTCTGGGAGACCACGTACGTACAGCTCCTGCAGGGCGAGGACGCGGTGCTCGAATGGACGAAGGGAACGGCGCTGCGCCCGGTGCTGACCGCCCTCGAGGACGACCCGGAGGCCACCGGGGAGTTCCTCGGCCAGTACCGCGACCTGCTGCGCAAGGCCTACCCGGCGGGGCCGCACGGCACCGTCTTCCCCTTCCGGCGGATCTTCGCCGTCGCACGGAAAGCGGGGTGATCCCGATGATCACCGCCCTCGACCACGTCCAGCTCGCCGCCCCGCCCGGCTCCGAGGAGATCCTGCGCGCCTTCTACGCGGGGGTCCTGGGGATGAGCGAGGTCCCCAAGCCGCCGGTGCTCGCCGCCCGGGGCGGCTGCTGGTTCGCCGCGGGCCCGGTCCAGTTGCACATCGGCGTGGAGGAGGACTTCCGCCCCGCCCGGAAGGCCCATCCGGGCTTACGCGTGAGCGGCATCGGGGCCTACGCGGACCGGCTGGAGTCCCGCGGCGCCGCGGTCGTCTGGGACGGTGACCTGCCGGGCCATCGCCGTTTCTACACCGACGACCCGTTCGGCAACCGTCTGGAGTTCCTGGAGCCCGTCGACGCCGTGTGACGCCCCGGCGGCGCCGGTCACCCCGCGGGGGCCCGGCGCCGCCGGGCGGCACAACCGGTACAGCCGTCACAGCGTGAGGAAGGCCGCCCCCAGGAGTGCGGCGCCGGCCAGGGCGGCGGTCCAGGCGGTGCGGGGCCAGCGCAGCCCCCCGGCCAGGACCAGGGAGGCGAGGAGCAGGGCGCCGCCCAGCGGGACCCAGGCGTGCAGCACACCGGCGAGCCCGGTGCGCACCACGTCGTCCGTGCCGGGCTTGACCGCGACCGGTATCCGCTCGCCGGTGCGGTGGGTGACCGCCTTGTCGATCGTCACCTTCCCGCGGAGGGAGCCGAGACCCTCCGGCACGAAGGGGCCGGTGCAGGTGTCGGCGCCGCAGGTGGAGACCGTCATCGTGCCCTGCTCGCGGCCCTTGGTGAGCATGACGTGCTGGGCGGTCTTCCACGAGGTCCACACCCCGGCCGCCAGCATGACCAGGACCAGCGCGCTCAGCACCACGATGCGGCCGACCAGCAGCAGCCCCCAGGCGCTCTCGGCGGTGCGGCGGGCGAGACTCCGTTTGACCATGCGGGCGATCCTTGGCCATTGCATGGCACTCGGTCAACCTTTCGATGGTCAACCGTTGTAGGTGCCCTGCGCCCTCTCCAGCCCCTCGCAGACGAGCGACTCGACCGCGTCGGCCGCCCGGTCCACGAACCACTCGAGCTCCTTGCGCTCGGTGGAGGAGAAGTCCTTCAGGACGAAGTCCGCGACCTGCATCCGCCCCGGCGGGCGGCCGATGCCGCAGCGGACCCGCAGGTAGTCGGGGCCGAGGGACTTGGTGATCGACTTCAGGCCGTTGTGGCCGTTGTCGCCGCCGCCCTTCTTCAGGCGCAGGGTGGCGTAGTCGATGTCCAACTCGTCGTGGACCGCGACGAGGTTGCCGAGCGGCACCTTGTAGAAGTCGCGCAGCGCCGTCACCGGGCCTCCGGAGAGGTTCATGTACGTCATCGGCTTGGCCAGCACGACGCGGCGGCCGCCGATGCGCCCCTCGACGACCTGGGACCGGCTCTTGTGGGTCTTGAAGCGCCCGCCGATCCGGTCGGCGAGCAGGTCGGCGACCATGAAGCCGATGTTGTGCCGGTTGCCGGCGTACTCCGGTCCGGGGTTGCCCAGACCGGCCACCAGCCAGGGCCCCTCGGGGGCGCTTTCCGCTGCGCTCATGCTCATGTCGTCCATTCAACAGGACCGCCGCCCCGCTCCTTGCGGAGCGGGGCGGCGGACGGGGAACTGCGGGTGCTGCCGTACTTACTCGGCAGCGGCCTCGGCGCCCTCGCCCTCGGCGCCCTCACCCTCGCCCTCGGCGGGAGCCTCGGCCTGGGCGGCGACGACCTGCAGGACGACGGTGTCCTCGTCGACGGCCAGGGTGGTGCCCTTGGGGAGCGGGATGTCCTTGGCGAGGATGGAGGTACCGGCCTCCAGGCCCTCGACGGAGACGGTGACGCCGTCGGGGATGTGGGTCGCCTCGGCCTCGACCGGCAGCGCGTTGAGCACGTGCTCCAGCAGGTTGCCGCCGGGGGCGAGCTCGCCCTCGGTGTTGACCACGATCTCGACGGTGACCTTCTCGCCGCGCTTGACCGCGAGCAGGTCGACGTGCTCCAGGAAGCCCTTCAGCGGGTCGCGCTGCACGGCCTTGGGGATGACCAGCTCGTTGCCGTCACCCTCGATGTCCAGGCTGATCAGGACGTTCGGGGTGCGCAGGGCGAGCAGCAGGTCGTGGCCGGGCAGGGCGACGTGCTTGGGGTCCTGGCCGTGGCCGTAGATGACACCGGGGACCTGGTGCGAGCGGCGGATGCGGCGGGCGGCGCCCTTGCCGAACTCGGTGCGCAGCTGCGCGGAGATCTTCACCTCGGACATGGGGATCACACTCCTCGTGATGACGACGGGACTTCGGTCGGTCGCCCAGCCCACGACGGGCCGTTCCACTTACGAGGAGCGCGTCGATAACGGAGTCCGCCGCCGAAACGGGAACGGCCTCCCTCGCCGAGCAACTCGCTGAGTCTACCCGGCGGGGAGGCCGCCCCGGAAATCGATCAGACGGTGATCAGTGCGCGTCCTCGAAGAGGCTCGTCACGGAGCCGTCCTCGAAGACCTCGCGGACCGCGTTGGCGATCGTCGGCGCGATGGACAGCACCGTGATCTTGTCCAGGTCCAGTTCACCCGGCGTCGGCAGGGTGTCGGTGAAGACGAACTCGCTCACCTTGGAGTTCTTCAGCCGGTCCGCGGCCGGGCCGGACAGGACACCGTGGGTGGCGGTGACGATGACGTCCTCCGCGCCGTTGGCGAACAGGGCGTCCGCCGCGGCGCAGATGGTGCCGCCGGTGTCGATCATGTCGTCCACCAGGACGCAGATGCGGCCGCGCACGTCACCGACCACCTCGTGCACGGTGACCTGGTTGGCGACGTCCGGGTCGCGCCGCTTGTGGACGATGGCCAGCGGCGCGCCCAGGCGGTCGCACCAGCGGTCGGCCACGCGCACCCGGCCGGCGTCGGGGGAGACGACGGTCAGCTTCGAGCGGTCGACCTTGGCGCCCACGTAGTCCGCCAGTATGGGCAGCGCGAACAGGTGGTCGACCGGGCCGTCGAAGAAGCCCTGGATCTGGTCGGTGTGCAGGTCGACCGTGAGGATCCGGTCGGCGCCCGCGGTCTTCATCAGGTCGGCCACGAGGCGGGCCGAGATCGGCTCGCGGCCGCGGTGCTTCTTGTCCTGGCGGGCGTAACCGTAGAACGGCACGACCACGGTGATGCGCTTGGCGGAGGCCCGCTTCAGCGCGTCGATCATGATCAGCTGCTCCATGATCCACTTGTTGATGGGAGCGGTGTGGCTCTGGATGACGAAAGCGTCCGAGCCGCGGGCCGACTCCTCGAAGCGGACGTAGATCTCACCGTTCGCGAAGTCGAAGGCCTTCGTCGGCACAAGGTTGACGCCCAGCTCACGTGCCACCTCCTCCGCGAGCTCGGGGTGTGCGCGGCCGGAGAAGAGCATCAGCTTCTTCTCACCGGTCGTCTTGATCCCGGTCACTGCACCGTCTCCTTGGTGTTCAACGCAGCTTCGCCCTCGGTGAGGGAGCTGGCGGAATTGTGTGCACCTCACACGGTACGCGCTGCGTGGCGCGACCGCGCACGTGGGGAAGGCCACCCCGCACGCGCTCCCCCGCCGGTCAGGCCTCCGGCGCGGCCTGCTGGGCCTGTTCGGCGGCGTGGGCCGCCGCGCTGCCGGGCCGCTTCCTGGCCACCCAGCCCTCGATGTTGCGCTGCTGGCCGCGCGCGACGGCGAGCGAACCGGCCGGCACGTCCTTGGTGATCACGGAGCCCGCGGCGGTGTAGGCGCCGTCCCCGACTGTGACGGGGGCCACGAACATGTTGTCGGAGCCGGTGCGGCAGTGGGAGCCGATCGTGGTGTGGTGCTTGGCCTGCCCGTCGTAGTTGACGAAGACGCTGGCGGCGCCGATGTTCGTGTGATCGCCGATCGTCGCGTCGCCGACGTAGGACAGGTGCGGCACCTTGGTGCCCTCGCCGAGGGTGGCGTTCTTCATCTCGACGTAGGTGCCGGCCTTCGCCTTGGGGCCGAGCTTGGCGCCCGGGCGCAGGTAGGCGAACGGGCCGACCGAGGCGGCCTCGCCGATCTCCGCGCTGACGGCCACGGTGTTGCTCACCGTGGCGCCGGGGCCGACCAGGGTGTCGGTCAGCGTGCAGTTGGGGCCGACCACGGCGCCCGAGGCGAGCCGGGTCGCGCCGTACAGCTGGGTGTTCGGCAGCACCAGGGTGTCGGGCTCGAACTCCACGGTGACGTCCAGCCAGGTCGACGCCGGGTCCATGATCGTCGCGCCCTCCAGCATCGCCCGGTGCAGCAGGCGGTCGTTGAGGATGCGGCGGGCCTCGGCGAGCTGCACGCGGTTGTTGATGCCGGCGATCTCGCGGTGGTCCCCGGCGACCGAGGCGCCGACGCGGTGGCCGGCCTCGCGCAGGATGCCGAGGGTGTCGGTGAGGTACTCCTCGCCCTGGGCGTTGTCGGTGGTCACCTTGGCCAGCGCGTCGGTCAGCAACTGCGCGTCGAAGGCGAACACCCCGGAGTTGATCTCGGGGATGGCCCGCTGCTCGTCGGTGGCGTCCTTCTGCTCGACGATCGCCAGCACCGAGCCGTCGGCGTCGCGCACGATGCGGCCGTAGCCGGTCGGGTCGGGGACCTCGGCGGTCAGCACGGTGACGGCGTTGCCGTCGGCGGCGTGGGCCTCGACCAGCGCGCGCAGGGTGTCCGGGGTGAGCAGCGGGGTGTCGCCGGCGGTGATGACCACCGTGCCGGTCAGCTCCGGGAGTTCCGCCAGGCCCGCCCGGACCGCGTGGCCGGTGCCGTTCTGCTCGTACTGCACGGCGGTGCGGATCTCGGCGTCGGTCCCGGCCAGGTGGGCGGTCACCTGCTCGCGGGCGTGACCGACCACGACCAGCAGGTGGTCGGGCTCCAGGGCGCGGGCCGCGGCCACGACGTGTCCGACCAGGGAGCGGCCGCTGATCGTGTGCAGGACTTTGGGGGTCGCCGACTTCATACGGGTGCCCTCACCCGCGGCAAGGACGATGACGGCGGCCGGGCGGTGGGCGCTCACGGAACGGACTCCTCGGCGTGGGGTGAAGGTCACCCGAAGGATACCGGGGCGTTTCGGGCGGGGAACGCGGAAGGGTCGCGACGGTTGCCGCGACCCTTCGGTCAGTGCTCCGCTGCCAGGATTCGAACCCGGACTTAAGGGACCAAAACCCTCAGTGCTGCCGTTACACCACAGCGGAAGGAAACCCCGGCCGAACAGGACATCCGGTCAGGGTGCCCGTCTGGCCTCCACCACTATGCCGCACCGGCGGCCTCCAATGCGACGAGAAAGATCGGTACTTCCCCTCGTGAAAGGTGGGTACAAGTGCCAAGAGCCGTATTCCCGCCGACACGCGTGCTCTGTTCGGCCTTCACTTAGCCCTGCCATACTTACGAAGCCGTAAGTTACGGTGGCGTAGCCCCCGACCTTCATTGAGGGACCACCATGACCACACAGACCGACGTGATCACCGAGTCCCCGGAACCCGGGGCCGGCTCCGGGGCCCCGCTTCCCCGCGCCACGCTCGGTGGTGACAAGAAGCAGTCACTCGAGCAGATCACCCTCGGACTCTTCATCGGCATCCCCTTCCTCGCCCTCGTCGCGGCGATCCCGCTCGCGTGGGGATGGGGCCTGAGCTGGCTCGACCTCGGCCTGATGGTGGGGATGTACTACCTCGGCTGTCACGGCATCACCATCGGCTTCCACCGCCACTTCACCCACGGCTCCTTCAAGGCCAACCGCCCGCTGAAGATCGCCCTGGCCATCGCCGGGTCGATGGCCGTCGAGGGACCGATCGTGCGGTGGGTCGCCGACCACCGCAAGCACCACAAGTTCTCCGACGCCGACGGCGACCCGCACAGCCCCTGGCGCTACGGCGAGACCGTCCCCGCGCTGATGAAGGGCCTGTGGTGGGCCCACATGGGCTGGTTGTTCGACGAGGAGCAGACCCCCCAGCACAAGTACGCCCCCGATCTGATCAAGGACCCGGCGATCCGCCGGATCAGCCGTGACTTCTGGCTCTGGACCTCCGTCTCGCTGCTGCTCCCGCCGCTGATCGGCGGCCTGGCGACGATGTCGTGGACCGGCGCCGCCACCGCCTTCTTCTGGGGCTCCCTGGTCCGTGTGGCCCTGCTGCACCACGTCACCTGGTCGATCAACTCGATCTGCCACGCGGTCGGCAAGCGGCCCTTCCGCTCCCGCGACAAGTCCGGCAACGTCTGGTGGCTGGCCGTGCTGTCCTGCGGCGAGTCCTGGCACAACCTCCACCACGCCGACCCCACCTCCGCCCGGCACGGCGTGCTCCGCGGCCAGGTCGACTCCAGCGCCCGCATCATCCGCTGGTTCGAACTGCTCGGGTGGGCCAGTGACGTACGGTGGCCGACCGCTGACCGGATCGCCGCCCGCCGTAAGGAGAGCGTCAGCGAAGCGGCATGATTGACGGGTGAGCGACGGCAGAAGCAGCAGCAGGGGCAGCGAGGGCACGCCGTCGCGGCGTGCCCGACGGGTCCGCATGACGGGCAAGGAGCGCCGCGAGCAACTCCTCGACGTGGGGCGCACGCTCTTCGCCGAACGCGGTTTCGAGGGCACCTCCGTCGAGGAGATCGCGCACAAGGCGGGCGTCTCCAAGCCCGTCGTGTACGAGCACTTCGGCGGCAAGGAGGGCCTCTACGCCGTCGTCGTGGACCGCGAGATGCGGTGCCTGCTGGACATGGTCACCGGTGCCCTCACCGGTGGCCATCCGCGCGAACTGCTGGAACAGGCGGCCTTCGCGCTGCTGGACTACATCGAGCAGTACACCGACGGCTTCCGGATCCTCGTGCGGGACTCGCCCGTCGCCCAGTCCACCGGCACCTTCGCCTCACTGATCAGCGACATCGCCACCCAGGTGGAGGACATCCTGGGCATGGAGTTCAAGCAGCGCGGCTTCGACGCCAAGCTCGCCCCGCTCTACGCGCAGGCGCTGGTCGGGATGGTGGCGCTCACCGGGCAGTGGTGGCTGGACGCCCAGAAGCCCAAGAAGGCGGAGGTCGCCGCGCACCTGGTGAACCTGTCCTGGAACGGCCTGTCCGGGCTCGAGCCCAGGCCGCGGCTGATCGGCCACCGCAAGAACTGACGCCGCGCCCCGCTCTGCACGCACAGGACGAAGGGCGGTGCCCCCCCCGCGGGGGGCACCGCCCTTCGTCGTGTCCTGCGGCAGGTGGTCAGCCGGTGTTGCGCAGGCCGGCCGCCACGCCGTTCACCGTCAGCAGCAGCGCGCGGGCGAGCAGCGGGTCGGGCTCCTCGCCGCGGGCGGCGGCCTCGCGCTGCCGGTGCAGCAGCGCCACCTGGAGGTAGGAGATCGGGTCGAGGTAGGCGTCCCGGATCCGGAAGGTCTGCTGGAGCACCGGCTGCGCGTCCAGCAGCTCCGCCTCACCGGTGATCCGCAGCACCTCGGCGACCGTCAGCTCGTGCTCGGCCTTGATGACGTCGAAGACGTGCTTGAGCCCGTCGGGCACCAGGGTGCCGACGTAGTGCTCGGCGATCCGCAGGTCGGTCTTGGCCAGCGTCATCTCGACGTTGGACAGGAAGTTCCGGAAGAAGTGCCACTGCTCGTACGCCTCGGCGATGTCCGCCTCCCGGCCCGCCTCGCGGGCGGCCCTCAGGCCCGAGCCGACGCCGAACCAGCCCGGCACGATCTGCCGCGACTGCGTCCAGCCGAACACCCACGGGATGGCCCGCAGCCCGTCCAGGCCCGCCCCGCTGTCCGGGCGGCGCGAGGGGCGCGAGCCCAGGTGCAGCTCGGCCAGCTGGTCCACGGGGGTGGAGGCGAAGAAGTACGCGGGCAGGTCCGGGTCCTCCACCAGCCGCCGGTAAGCGGAGTGCGCGGCGTCGGAGACCACGTCCATGGCCGCGTCCCAGCGGGACAGCGCCTCCTCGGACTGGCGGGGCGCGGTGTGCAGCGCCGAGGCCTGCAGCGTGGCCGCGACCGTCAGCTCCAGGTTCTCCCGCGCCAGGGACGGGATCAGGTACTTGTCGGAGATGACCTCGCCCTGCTCGGTCACCTTGATCTCGCCCTCCAGCGTGCCCCACGGCTGCGCCAGGATCGCGTCGTGCGTCGGGCCGCCGCCCCGGCCGACGGTGCCGCCGCGGCCGTGGAAGAGCCGCAGCCGCACCCCGTGGCGGTGCGCCACGTCACGCAGGCTCCGCTGCGCCCGGTGGATCTCCCACTGCGAGGTGGTGATGCCGCCGAACTTCGAGCTGTCGCTGTAGCCGAGCATGACCTCCTGCACGTCGCCGCGGAGCGAGACGAGCTTGCGGTACGAGGGGTCGGAGAGCATCTCGTCGAGCAGCCTGTCGGCGACCTTCAGCTCGTCGGTGGTCTCCAGCAGCGGCACGATGCCGATCTTGGCGATCCCCGCGTGCAGGTCGATCAGCCCGGCCTCGCGGGCCAGCACCGCCGCCGCGAAGACGTCGTCGGAGCCCAGGCACATCGAGATGATGTACGACTCGACCACCTCGGGCCCGAACCGCTCGAAGGACTCCCGCACGGTGTCGAAGACGCCCAGCGTCTTCGCCCCCGCCGCATCCAGCGGCGCCGGGGACGGCGCCAGGGGCCGCCGCGAGCGCAACTCCTTGGCGAGCAGCCTGCGCCGGTAGTCCCGCGGCATGTCCGCGTACCGCCAGGACTCCTCGCCGAGCCGGTCGAAGAGCTGGCCGAGGGCGTGGTGGTGGGCGTCGGCGTGCTCGCGGACGTCCATCGTGGCCAGCTGCAGACCGAAGGCGGCCAGCGTGCGGATGGTGCGGTCCAGACGGCCGTCCGCGATCAGCTCACCGCGGTTGGCGCGCAGCGAGTCCTGCACCAGACGCAGGTCGGCCAGGAGGCCGCCGGTCCCGAGATAGTCGCGGCCGGGCACGTGCGGCGTGCCGCCGGCCAGCCGATCCCGGGTGTTGAGCAGCTTCTGCCGGATGCAGGTGGCCTTGAGGCGGTAGGGCTCCTCCGCGTTCAGCCGCTTGTAGCGGGGGCTGATCTCCGGGAGGCGCTGCAGGTCCTGCTCCAGGTCGGCCAGCAGCTCGGGTGAGGCGCCCGAGTTGCGGATCGAGTTGGACAGCGCCGCGCGCAGGTCGTCGACGAGCTCCAGGGCGTCCGTGATGCCGTGCTCGTGCTGCAGGATCAGCACGTCCCAGGTGACCTGCGGGGTGACGTTGGGGTTGCCGTCCCGGTCGCCGCCGATCCAGGTGCCGAAGGTCAGCGGGCGGGTCTCCGCGGGCAGCGGCACACCGACCCGCTCCAGCTCGACCGCCAGGTCCTCCAGCACGTCGCCGACCGCGCCCGCGTGCAGCTCGTCCAGGTAGTAGATGGCGTTGCGCGCCTCGTCGGCGGGCTCGGGGCGCACGACACGCAGTTCGTCGGTCTGCCAGAGCAGGTCGATGTTCTCCGCCAGACGCAGGTCGCTGCGGCGGCGGTCCCCGCCCCCCTCGACGGACTCGTCCAGCAGCGCGGCGATCACCCGCAGCTTGTTCAGCACGCTGCGGCGGGCCGCCTCGGTCGGGTGGGCGGTGAAGACCGGACGCACGTTGAGGTTGCGCACGGTCTGCCGCAGGTGCTCCGGGTCGGCGTCCTTGAGCAGGTCGGCCGTACGGGCCAGCAGGCCGCCATCGGCCGCCCTGCGGGAACGCAGCTCACGGCCCCGGTGCACCTGCTCGGTGACGTTGGCGAGGTGGAAGTAGGTGGAGAACGCCCGTACCAGCTTGGCCGCGGTCTCCAGATCGGTCTCGCCGAGCAGGGCGGCGGCGGCCTCGCCGTCGCTGCGGGTCAGCGCCCGCACCCTCTCGACGAGATCGAGGAGCTCCGGGCCCTCCTGCCGGACGAGCGTCCCGCCGAGGAGGTCTCCCAGGCGGCGGATGTCCGCGCGGAGGGGGGCGCTGCCGGTGGTGTTGTCGGCGCTGCTCACAGGTGCGGCTCCTCGTGCAGTGGAATGGTCGGCGGCATTGTCCGGACCGCGCTGTCCGACGGCACAAGGATAGGTCGGGGCCGCCCCACGGACCGGGGCTGACCGCCAGGCGGACACCGTCGCGTCTAGGCTGGTCCGTATGAGTACGACGGGGGAGTACGTACCGGACGGGGCCGGCGGACGAAGCCGGGCGGTCGCCGGGCCGTGGTGGTGGCCCAGGCGGCGCAGCATGGTGCTCGACGTGTCCCTGGCCTTCGTCTCGGCCGTGGAATGCCTCCTGGAAGGCGCGGCCTTCGCCGAGAAGTCCGGGGTCTCGCCGGTCGTCACGGGTCTGTTCGGCCTGCTGGTCGGCTCGGTGCTGGTGCTCCGCAGGCGCTGGCCGGTCCTGGTCGTCCTGGTCTCCATCGCCGTCACGCCGGCCCAGATGGGCATCCTGCTGAGCATCGTGGGCCTCTACACCCTGGCCGCCTCCGACGTACCGCGGCGGATCATCGCGGTGCTGTCGGGGATGACCATGCTCGGCATGCTGATCGTCACCTTCCTGGAGATGCACGGTGACCTCGGCGGCGCGGCGTACCACGCGCCGCTGGCCGTGGTCGTCCTCACCTCCGTGCTCGCGGCGGTCGGCGTCACCGCGCCGCCGGTGCTGCTGGGCCTGTACGTCGGCGCCCGGCGCCGGCTCGTGGAGAGCCTGCGGGAACGGGCGGACGGCCTGGAGCGGGAGCTGTCCCTGCTGGCCGAGACGGCCACGAGCTCCGCGGAGCGTGCCCGCATGGAGGAGCGCACCCGCATCGCGCGCGAGATGCACGACGTCGTCGCACACCGGGTGAGCCTCATGGTCGTGCACGCGGCCGCGCTGCAGGCGATCGCCGTCAAGGACCCCGAGAAGGCCTCGGCCAGCGCGCAGCTCCTCGGGGACATGGGGCGGCAGGCGCTCAACGAGCTGCGCGAGATGCTGGGCGTCCTGCGGGCGGAGCCGGTGATGGCGGCGCGGGCGGCGTCGGCGGGTGCGGCGGTCCGTGTCGTGGCCGCTGCGGAAACGATTGCGCCCGCCCCGTCCCCGCCCCCGGCCGCGGCCGGGGACGCCGAGACGGAGGACGAGCAGGGGCCGTGCCTGGCCGAGCTCAGGCGGCTGCTCGACGAGTCGCGGGCCACCGGGATGGACGTCGAGCTCACGGTGGAGGGGGAGGAGCGTCCGCTGGCGGCGCGGGTCGAGGCCACGGTCTACCGCGTCGTGCAGGAGGCGCTCACCAACGTCCACAAGCACGCGCCCGGCGCGTGGGCCCGCATCCGCCTCGCCTACCGCGAGGCGGAGGTCGCGGTCCTGGTGCAGAACGGGCCCTCCGACGGGGCGCCCGCGCTGGTGCTGCCCAGCGGGGGCAACGGGCTGGTCGGCATGAAGGAGCGCGTCACGGCGCTCGGCGGGGGGTTCGCCGCCGGCACGACCCACGAGGGCGGGTTCCGCGTCTCCGCGATGCTTCCCGCGTAGCGGTACGGCCCGGGGTGCCCCTCGCGGCCCGTTGTTGTGTGCGGGTTCGTTGCGCCTGCGGCGGGCGGTCCAGGTCGGACCCCGGATGCCGCACAACACCTACACGTCAGCGTCCAGAACGCCCACCCTCCCCCAGCCTTCGGCCGGGGG
>NZ_JARAVO010000143.1:0-23987 GCF_033792805.1 Streptomyces sp. PA03-1a | reverse complement strand
GGGGAGCGCCGGGGGTGTCATGGGCCGGGCCCCGGGCCCCACGGGGAGGGGGTGCGCTCGCTGACGGAGACGATCAGGGCGCGCAGGGAGATGCGGACGAGGTCGATGTCGGCGATGGAGAGCACCACGTCGCCGGTGAGGACGACGCCGCCGCTCAGGAGGCGGTCGAGCAGGTCGACGAGGGCCACCTGACGCTCCGCCAGGGGTTCGGGGGTCCGTTCGGGGGTCCGGTCGGCGGCGGTCACGGCGGCACGTCCGCCACGTCCGCGTCGGGGAGGGCGGCGAACGAGTACGGGGCCCAGGGGCCGGTGACGTCGACGCGCACCCCGGGCAGTCCTTCGCCGGCGGCGAGGACGCGGGCGCGGAAGGCCTCGGCCTGCTCGTCCGCGAGGAGGAAGGCGTCGTTGAGGACGTTCTCCCCCGCGCCGGCGGCGAGTTGCCCCTGCTGCACGCGGTGCCGGGCGTGCCCGGTGGCCAGTTCGCGGCCGATCGTCTCGACGCGTGCGGCGGCCTCCTCCGCCGCGCGGTAGGCCTCGTCGCGGGAGTGCCGCTGGGCGCGGCGGGCACGCAGGTAGGCGCGGCCAGGGCTGAGGTCCTCGCCGGCGCCGGCTCCGGCGGGGCCCGCGGACGCAGCCGCCGGGGCCTCCACGTAGATCTTGACCCCCCATTCGAGGTGTCCTGCGAGCCGCTCCAGGACCTGCGTGAACGCCGCGTCGTCGTCCCGCAGCACGGCCAGGACGCGTGCGTCGTCCAGGTAGACCGTGGCCAGCCGCAGGGGCAGCACGGTGGTGTGCGCCGAGAGCGCCTCGATGACGGTGTGGTGGGCGCGGGCGACGGTCTCCAGCCAGTCCAGGTCCTCCAGGTGGCGGCGGAGGGCGTCCTCCCGGAAGTCCGCGGCGGGCACCGGGCTGACGGCCGCGGCCAGCGGACCCGACGTCACGAGCCCCACCGGTGCCCCGGCGACGCCCGTCAGCGCGGCCAGGGCGCCCTCCGGAACGCCGCCGCCGCGCAGCACGGCGTACGCGTAGCTGACCCGGTCATCCATCGTCCGTCCCGGGATCGCCGCCGCGGCGGTGCGTCGCCGAGGAGGACCGCGTGCGGTGGCGGGAGGCCACGCTGCCCCGCGGCGTGTCCGTCAGCTCCCGCCCTTCCTTCAGTGCTTCGATCTCCTCGCGCAGCCTGCGGTTCTCCTGCGCGAGCGAACTCTCCCCGTGGGCCCGGGAGGACAGCGACGGATCGTGCTCCCACCAGTCGATGCCCATCTCCTTGGCCTTGTCGACGGAGGCCACCAGCAGTCGCAGCTTGATGGTGAGCAGTTCGATGTCGAGCAGGTTGATCTGGATGTCGCCGGCGATGACGATGCCCTTGTCCAGGACCCGCTCGAGGATGTCCGCCAGGTTGGCCGAGGACCCCTGCCCTTGGGCGTACTGCTGGGGAGCGGCCCTCGTGGGGTACGAGCCGAGCCGGCCCGCCGGGGAATCCGTCACTGCGTCACCTCGTCTCAGGGCGCGGGCTCACCGCGCCGGAAGGCCGCGATCTCGTCGAGCCGGTCGAGCAGTTCCTCCTCGCGGGCCTCGAAGGTCTCCTCGTCGATCCGTCCGGCGAGGAGCTCCTTCTCCAGGGCGGCGAGTTCGCGTTCGACGGGCTCGGGGTCGTAGTACTCCTGCTCCGCGGCCTCCAGTACGCGCTCGACCACCCAGCCCACCCCGCGCACCGGCGCCAGGGGGAGGGTGACGATCTGGGTGAACAGTCCCATGGGGGCCACTCCCTCTCACACGAAGCTGTACGGGGGCAGCGGTCCGAGCAGCCGGAAGTCGCACTCCTCGCCCACCTGGTTGGCGAGGCTCAGCTGCGTGGCCAGGAACATCTCCTCCTTGCTGTCGTCCACCAGGAAGGAGACGCTGAGGAAGTCCTGTCCGCCCGGCGGGGAGGCCACGTCGTCCCGGACGAAGGGGCGCAGCGCCTCGACGATGCCCGCCCCGAGGGCCTGCTGGCGGGCCTGCACCTCGTTGGCGAGCAGCTCGCCCAGCATCAGGGGGATGTCGGGGGACGCGGCTCCGCCGCGGATCTCCTCGTTCAGCCGGCGCGCCTCGTCGTTCTCCTCCAGGATCCGGCGCAGCAGGGAGTCCTCGTCCCACGAGACCTTCAGGTGGTACTCGGCGCAGCCCTGCAGGTTCTTCAGCTGCTCCCGGTACTCCACCGCACGGTCCTCCAGCGCGGCCTTCACGGCCTCCTCGTCGGGTGCCGTGAAGCCGAAGCGCAGTGGCAGCACGGCACCGTCGGCCATCAGCCGTTCCTGCACCTCCTGATGGGCGAGCACGTCCCTGCGCCGGGGACGCAGGTCCTCGGGGGCCTCGCTCACGACCGCGGAGAGCTCGGCATTCGTCACCGTGCGCAACTCCTGGCCCGATCCGCCGACGGCCGTGAGGCCGTCCAGGCGCAACGGGTGGTCCTTCGCGGTGATGGAGTAGACGTAGACGGCCATGCTCATTCCCTCTCCCGCCGGGAAGCCCGCCCGGTGCTCCTGCGCCGCGGCTGCCGGGGCTCCTCCTCGTACTCCGCTTCCTCCTCTTCGGGCTCTTCCTCGTACTCGTCCTCCTCGTCCTCGTCGCTCCCGCCCTTCAAGGTGTCGGTCACGGCCTCGACGGCGCCGGACAGGGCACCCTTCGACTTGCCCTTGGCCCCGCCCTCGGTGATCTCACCCACGAGATCGGTGAGCTGGGTGGGCTGCTTTCGCCCGGATTCCAGGTC
Source organism: Streptomyces sp. PA03-1a (assembly GCF_033792805.1). Classification (NCBI taxonomy): domain Bacteria; kingdom Bacillati; phylum Actinomycetota; class Actinomycetes; order Kitasatosporales; family Streptomycetaceae; genus Streptomyces; species Streptomyces sp. PA03-1a. Next base: position 21,236 of record NZ_JARAVO010000143.1, on the reverse strand, counting down.
AAGCCGGTTGCAGGCTTCGGCGAAACGGAGATATGTGTCGACGCTCGCCACGACGATCCGGGCGTCGATCTTGAGGATCTCGATGCCCACCAGGGACACGCGGACGAAGACGTCGATGACGAGCCCCCGGTCCAGGATCAGTTCCAGGACGTCGTAGAGGCTCCCCCCGCCACCACCCCTCGACATGCCGCCCCCGCTCTGCGGCACCACGGTCATGGCGCCTCCCTTCAGCGCCTTGTGTCGGGTCAGGCGCGTCGGTCTATCTGCCCCCGCGTGTAACGGCGTGTCCGCTCGTACGCCACCAGGTCTCCTTCCTCGTCCAACGTCACGTGGTACGTGGCCATCACACTGGTCGTCTGGGGCACGCGCTCCAGTTCCAGGACCTCGACGTCCGCTTCCCAGCCGTCTTCGGTCGGTTTCACCGCGGAAACGGATTCCGGCCTGCGACCGAGGAGTTCGGAGAGTTGCTCGGACGCGGACCGCATGGCCCAGGCCGCCGAACGTTTGCGGGGCCGCCGGGACCGCTCGGCGCTCGAACGCCGTGCCGTGCCTTCGCTCCGGGTGGAGCGCGGGCCCCTTCCGGGGTCGCTCTTGTCGCTTGCGGCCATCCACATCTCCGGCTCTGGAGCGGCGCCACCCCTACAACAAAACGTACTATTTCAGCATATACACCTCACAAGGTGCGCGGCGACGGGTCGCCTCCCGCAGGGCGCAACTCCCGAAGGGAACAAGTGATGAAGGACTCGACCAGGCTCGCTCTGGCTGCCGCGGTAGCGGGCGGCTACGTTCTCGGTCGCACCAAGAAGGGGCGGCTCGCCCTCGGAATGGCGACCTTTCTCGCCGGTCGCCGCGCCGGACTCGATCCGCAACAGTTGGTGACCGAGGGTATTCACAAGCTCAAGGACCTGCCTCAGGTCGCCCAGCTCAAGGAACAGGTGGGCGGAGAACTGATGGACGCCGGGCGCAAGGCGGTCGTCGCCGTCGCGGACCGGAAGCTCGCGGATCTCGCAGGGACCTTGCACGACCGTACGGCCCGCATCGGCAGCAAGAAGGAGAAGCGCGAGGACGAGGAACCGGACGAGGAGGAAGAGGAGTACGGACCGGAGGACGAGGAGGAAGAGGAAGAACCCGAGGAAGAACCCGAGGAAGAGGAAGAGGAACTCGAGGACGAGGAACCCGAGGAGGAAGAAGAGGAGGAGGAAGAGGAGGAAGAAGAGCCGGAGGCGGACGAGCAGGCCCCTCGGCGCCGTCGCCCGGCCAAGCGGCAGGCCCCCAGGCCGCCGGCGCGCAAGACCGCGGCCAAGAAGGCGCCCGCCAAGAGGACCCCCGCCCCCGCCAAGAAGGCACAGCCGGCGAAGAAGTCCGCCGCCAAGAAGACCGCGGCGCCGGCCGGCAAGCGGGGGGCGAAGAAGACCGCAGCACCTGCGAGGAAGTCCGCCGCGAAGAAGACGGCCGCCAAGAAGGCGTCCACACGGCGGAGGTAGCCCTATCGCCATAACAGCACAGGACACCGGTGTGGCACCGGCTGCCGGCCTGGATCGATCGACTGCTGACGGCTCCCTCGGCTTCGTCGGGGCCCGAATGGAGAACCTGGCCGGCGGGCGACAAGGTCTCCACCGGGACAACGAGTTGATGCATCGTCCGGCGCCCTGCACTGACCCACATCGCCCTCAGCTGCCATGCCCAAGGCCGCGGTCGGCGGCTCGACTCCAAGCACTTCCAGCGGTACGTGAGGACGCGCGCCGCTGACGTCCCGTCACTCCGCCCCCACCCACAGTGCCCCGGCGGGCCGTGGTCGGCACGGCCCGCCGCGCGTCGTTTCACCGCTCCAGGCGGCGGATCTCCAGGGTGTTGTCCACACGCGTCGTGGGCCGTCCGTCGGGGTCGTTCTGGACGCGCTCGTGCTCGTCGGTCAGCAGCACCTCCCACTCCTCCTCGGCAAGCTCCAGGCTCCGCAGCACCTCTTCCGGCGTCGGGAAGTGCACCTCAGGGTGCGGCTCGGTCTGCCAGGCCGGGAACCCGGAGTGCCCGACGACGAGCAGCACGCCCCCGGGTGCCACGGCCGCCGCCGCGGCGCGCAGGATGCGCTCGCGCGGCATGTCGTTCGGCGAGTGCAGGAACTGCGCGGAGACCAGGTCGTAGGTTCCCCCGGGGAACGTCTCGGACAGGTCGTGCCGTTGCCAGTCGACGATGCCGTCGGGGATGCCCTCCGCCGTCGCGTGGGCGGCGGCACGCTCCAGGGCGACGCGGGAGATGTCGACGGCGGTGACCCGCCACCCCTGCCGGGCCAGCCAGACCGCGTCGGCGCCCTCGCCGCAGCCCAGGTCGAGCGCGGTACCGGGCTTCAGGCGCCCGACCTCGCGGACCAGGACGTCGTTGGCCTTGCCGCTCCAGACGCGGTCGCTCCCGGCGTACCGGGCGTCCCAGAACTCCGCCTCGGATGCGGCGCCGGTCGCGCTGGTGGTGCCGTCGGTCATGGGTGTCGTCTCCTCCGTGCCGTGGATGTGGACCTGCCCCGACCATGCGGTCCCGCGCACTCGCCGGGCAAGTCTTCTTGCCGGTTCGGCAACACGTCCACCGGCCGCCCACTGCCCCGGCGGCTGACCGGCACCTATGTTTGGTGTCATGGACACCGCGTCGACTGACGACCACCCGCTGCGCCGCCTCACGCTCGACCAGCTCCGGCGCCGGACGAGCATGAAGTGGCGCACCCATCCGGAGGACGTGCTGCCCCTGTGGGTGGCGGAGATGGACGTGCCGCTGGCCGGTCCCGTGGCCCGCGCGCTCACGGAGGCGATCGCGGTCGGCGACACGGGGTATCCGGCGGGCACCGCGTACGCGGAGGCGCTGGCGGACTTCGCCCGTGAGCGGTGGGGCTGGGACGGTCTGGCCGTGGAGCGCGCCTCCATCGTGCCCGACGTGATGCTGGGTGTCGTCGAGATGCTGAAGCTCGTCACGGACCCCGGGGACCCGGTGATCGTCAACTGCCCGGTGTACCCGCCGTTCTACCAGTTCGTGACGCACATGGACCGGCGCGTGGTGGAGACCCCGTTCGGCTCCGGCCTGCGGCTGGATCTCGCGGCGCTTGAGGAGACCTTCGCCCGGTCCACGGCCGGCGGCGGCCGGGCCGCCTACCTGCTGTGCAGCCCGCACAATCCGACCGGCACGGTGCACACCGCCGAGGAGCTGTCCGCGGTGGCGGCGCTGGCCGGGTCGTACGGGGTGCGGGTCGTGGTGGACGAGATCCACGCGCCGCTGGTGACCGCCGAGGCGGCGTTCGTGCCCTACCTGAGCGTGCCCGGCGGCGAGAGCGGCCTGTCGCTGATGTCCGCTTCGAAGGCGTGGAACCTGGCCGGTCTGAAGGCGGCCCTCGCCCTGGCCGGGCCCGCCGCGGCGGACGACCTGGCGCGCATGCCGGAGGAGGTCGGTCACGGACCGAGCCACCTGGGCGTCATCGCCCACACGGCGGCGCTGCGCGACGGCGGCCCATGGCTCGACGCCGTGCTGGACGACCTCGCGCACAACCGGCGGTTGCTCGCGGGGCTGCTGGCCGAGCACCTGCCGTCGGTCGGCTACCGGCCGGCCCCGGGCACCTACCTGGCCTGGCTGGACTGCCGGGAGCTGGGCCTGGACGACGACCCGGCCGCCGCCTTCCTCGCCCGCGGGCGGGTCGCCCTCAGCGCGGGGCCCAACTTCGGCACGGGCGGCGACGGGCACGTACGGCTGAACCTCGCGACGACGCCCGAGGTGCTCACGGAGGCGGTGCGCCGGATGGCGAAGGCGGTCGGCTGACGCCGCGGCCGGGGTCTGAAAGGTCCCTCGCCGGGTAGCCGCCCTGGCAGACCGAGGCACGTCGGACGAGGCCGCCGTCACGCCGGGCAGCGCGGTCCGGCACCGTGCGGTGCCCGGGCGCTCGCGGCGGCCCCAGGGAGGCGAGGAACGTGATGGACGACTCCACGCCCGGGAGCGGCGGCGGCCTGCGCGTCGTCGTCGTAGGGGCGACCGGAAACGTCGGGACGAGCCTGGTGCGGGCGCTCGGCGAGGACCCGGCGGTGGCCGAGATCGTCGGCATCGCCCGCAGGATCCCCGAGGACTGGCAGCCCGCCCGTACCTCGTGGGTGCACGCCGACCTGGGCGACGACAGGACGCGCCTGGTGGAGCACTTCCGCGGTGCCGACGCCGTCGTGCACCTGGCCTGGCTCCTGCAGCCCACCCACGACCCCGCGATCACGTGGCGCACCAACGTCCTGGGCAGCATCCGCGTCTTCGAGGCGGCCGCGGCGGCCGGTGTGCCGGCCCTGGTGCACGCCTCGTCGGTGGCGGCGTACTCGCCCGGCCCGAAGCGCTACCCGGTCGACGAGTCGTGGCCCACGCACGGCTGGCCGGGGGCCGCGTACTGCCGGGAGAAGGCGTACGTCGAGCGCTACCTCGACACCTTCGAGCGGGAGAACCCGCGGCTGCGCGTGGTGCGCATGCGGCCGGGCTTCATCTTCAAACGGGAGTCCGCGGCTCAGCAACGCAGGCTGTTCGCCGGGCCGTTCCTGCCGAACCGGCTCGTACGGCCCCGCCTGGTGCCGGTCGTCCCCGACCTGCGCGGTCTGCGCTTCCAGGCGCTGCACTCCGACGACGCGGCCGAGGCCTACCGGGCGGCGCTGCACCGTCCCGTGCGCGGCGCCTTCAACCTGGCGGCCGATCCACCGCTGGACGCGGGTGAACTCGCCACGCTGCTCGGGGCGCAGGTCGTCCGCATGCCGCGGGGCGCGGTGCGGGCGGCGCTGGCCGGGGCGTGGCGGCTGCACCTGGTGCCGTCGTCGCCCGGCCTGTTCGACGCCGTCGTCAGACTGCCGCTGATGAACACCGCGCGGGCCCGCCGCGAGCTGGGCTGGGAGCCCCGCCACACCGCCACGCAGGCGATCGAGGAGTTCCTCGCGGGTCTGCGCGAGGGCGCGGGCGACACCTCCACCGCCCCACTGGCACCGGGCGGGGCCGGCAGCCGGCTCCATGAGGTCGCGACCGGCGTCGGCTCACGGCCGTGACGGTCCACGGCCGCGACGGCGCGGCGGCCGTGGCGCCGTCCCGTCATCGCCCTTCGTCGGCGTGCAGCCGCTCGGTGTCCTCCGGCTCGGCCTTGGGCACCGTCTCGTCCGGACCGTCGTCCGGGCCTCCGTCCGGCCGTGCCCGCGCCCGTTCGAGCTCGGCGTTGAACTCCAGCCCGAGGAGGACGGCGATGTTCGAGATCCACAACCAGACGAGGAAGACGATGATCGCCGCCAGGCTGCCGTAGAGCCGGTTGTAGTTGCTGAAGTTGGACACGTAAAAGCTGAAGAGGGCGGAGGCGGCGGCCCAGATGGCCACGGCCACAATGCTGCCGGGGCTCACCCATCGGAAGCCGCCGTGCTTCACGTTGGGCGCGGCCCAGTACAGCAGCGCGAGGACCAGGCTGAACAGCACGAGCATCACGGGCCATTTGGCGATCCCCCACACGCCGAGCGCGGGGTCGCCGACTCCCAGCACCTGACCCGTTCTGCGGGCCAGGGCTCCGGTGAGGACCACGCCGAGCGCGATGAGCGCCGTCACCACCAACAACACCACGGGAATGACGAATCGGGCGGCCAGGGTCTTCCACACGGGCCTGCCCTCGTCGATGTCGTAGAGGGCGTTGGCGGCCCTCATGAAGGTCGCCACGTAGGCGGAGGACGACCACACGGCGACCGCGATGCCGACCGCGAGGGCGAGTCCCCCGCGGCCGGCGCCGTGCTGCAACTGCCCGAGCACACCGGTCAGCGTGTCGCGCACCGGTCCGGGCGCGAGTCCGCTCGCGTTGACGATCAGGGGCTTGACGCTGGGGCCGCCCAGCAGACCGACGACCGAGACCATGACGAGGAGGGCGGGGAAGACCGACAGGACGGCGTAGTAGGTCAGCGCCGCGGCCCAGTCGGTCAGGTGGTCCGCCCAGAACTCCTTCACCGTGCGCCGGAGCACCACGCGCCAGGACTCCTGGGGGAGCTCGGTCGGCTTGCTGACGCCGGTCTGCGGGTGGCGGGCCATGCGCGATCACTCCCCTCAGGGCACACGTCCCCCACAGGAAACAATGCAAACCGCCCCATAATGCATGAACGACGCACCGGCCCTCAGTGCTGGAGCGCGACCTTCGCCGCCACGATGACCAGGCCCAGCACCAGGTTCACGATCCCCACCGACACCACCGCCCAGCGGGAGGCGCCCACCCGGATGACGGCCGCACTGGCCCACACGACCTGCTGGACGACGGCTATGGCCAGGGCCAGCCAGGCCGCGCCCTCCAGCCCGAGCCCCAGCAGGGGGCTCACCGCGACCGCCGTCGCGGGCAGCAGCGCGGCCTGCACGATCGGCCACTCGCGGACGCACACCTGGCGGATCTCGTGCCAGGTGACCCTCCCCCCGCGCAACCGGTCGCCGACGAAGCCCGCGTAGACGTGGGCGGCCCAGAACACCAGGCCGGTGCAGATCAGCAGCAGCACCAGTTCCAGGCGCGGGTACGGCCCCGCCGAGCCGGCCCCGGCCACCACCGAGGCGGCCAGCAGCGACCCGTAGACGGCGCCCGTGTAGTTGGCGCGTCCCGTGCCGGGAGCCTCCCGGCCGGCGAGGTCCCGCGGGGCGGAGCCGGCTGTCACCCCTTCAGGATCACCGAGGCGACCCGCCCCCGCACGGCCGTGCCGGGCGGGCCACGCCCGGAACGCGACGTCCGAATCCCGCCAGCGTTCCGCCCCCGCGATGCCGCACAGTGGAGGGGTGACGAACGACGCGACCGACGAGGACAGCAGGTACGAGGCGGTGTGCAGCCGCGACGCGCGCTTCGACGGCGAGTTCTTCTTCGCGGTGACGACGACGGGGATCTACTGCCGCCCGAGTTGCCCGGCGGTCACGCCCAAGCGGCGCAACGTCCGCTTCTTCCGGACGGCGGCGGCCGCCCAGGGGGGCGGTTTCCGGGCCTGCCGGAGGTGCCGTCCGGACGCGGTGCCCGGGTCCGCGGCGTGGAACGCGCGGGCCGACGTGGTGGGCCGTGCGATGCGGCTGATCGGCGACGGCGTCGTCGACCGGGAAGGCGTCGCGGGGCTGGCCGCACGGCTCGGGTACAGCGCGCGGCAGGTGCAACGGCAGCTCAACGCCGAGGTGGGGGCGGGACCGATCGCCCTCGCGCGTGCGCAGCGGGCGCACACCGCCCGGATCCTGCTGCAGACCACGGACCTGCAGGCCGCGGAGATCGCCTTCGCGGCCGGTTTCGCGAGCGTACGGCAGTTCAACGACACCGTCCGCGAGGTGTACGCGCTCACGCCGACCGTGCTGCGGCAGGCGCGCCCCGCCCGGCACGCGGTCGCCGACGCCGCCGCCGGGGTGCCGCTGCGGCTGGCCTACCGGGGGCCGTACGACACCGGGCAGGTCTTCGGCTACCTGGCGGCCCGCGCGATCACCGGCGTCGAGGAGATCACGGGGACCCGCGGCCGGCGCGTCTACCGGCGCACCCTGCGACTGCCGCACGGGCCCGCGGTCGCCGAGGTCGAGGAGGCGGCGCCCGGCAGGGGCGGTGACTGGCTCGAGTGCCGGCTGCACCTGACCGGGCTGCGCGACCTGACCACCGGGACACAGCGGGTGCGGCGCCTGTTCGACCTGGACGCCGATCCCTACGCGGTCGCGGAACGGCTGTCCGCGGACCCGTCGATGGGGGCCCTGGCCCGCCCCCGCCCCGGGCTGCGCGCTCCCGGGGCGGCGGACTCGCACGAACTGGCGGTGCGGGCGGTGCTGGGGCAGCAGGTCTCCGTGGCGGCGGGACGCCGGCTCGGCGCGGCCCTGGTCGCCGCCCACGGTGAGCCGCTGGCGGCGCCGAGCGGTGGCCTGACGCATCTGTTCCCCGACGCGGACACCCTCGCCGGGGCGTCGCTGGAGGCGGTCGGGATGCCGCAGGCCCGGCGGGAGACGCTGCGCGGCCTGGCCCGCGCCCTCGCCGCCGGCGAGGTCGTCCTCGACCCGGGCGCGGACCGGGACGGCGCGGAGAAGGACCTGCTCGCGCTGCGCGGCATCGGACCGTGGACGGCCGGCTACATCCGGATGCGCGCCCTGGGCGATCCCGACGTGCTGCTGGAGGGCGACGTCGCCGTGCGCGCGGGGGCCGCGCGTGCCGGTGTGCCGCTGGAGGACGCCGAGGGCTGGCGGCCGTGGCGCACCTACGCGATGCACCTGCTGTGGGGCGCCGGTTGACCGGGAGGCAGCGGGAATGCGACGTCCGATTCCCGCCGGACATCGGTGATGAACCACCGCAGAATCGTAAATGTCACTGAAAGTGCGAGGAAAGGGAAAGACCGATGACGGTCTACACGACGCTCGACAGCCCGCTGGGCGAACTGCTGCTGGTCGGCGAGGAGTCGCCCACCGCTCACGGCGGCACCGCGCTCTCCTCGCTGTCCGTGCCGGACCAGAAGGGCGGCGTCCTCGCGGCGGACCTGGTGGACGGCGCGCGTGCCGACGACGCCGCGTTCACCGAGATCGCCCGCCAGCTGCGGGCGTACTTCGCCGGCGAACTGACCGACTTCGACATCGAGTTCACCACCGCCGGCACCGCCTTCCAGCAGCAGGTGTGGAAGGCCCTGGAGACCATCGGCTACGGCACCACGCTGACCTACGCGGACGTCGCCGACGCGATGGGCATCCCCCGGACCTCGTCGCGCGCGGTCGGCACCGCGATCGGCCGCAATCCGCTGCTCGTCGTCCGTCCCTGCCACCGCGTGCTCGGCGCCAAGGGCGCGATCACCGGCTACGCGGGCGGGGTGGAGCGCAAGCGGCTGCTGCTGGACCTCGAGGCCGGGCGCGGTACGGCGTGAGGACGACGGCCATGACCACCACCGCCGCACCCCCCACGACACCCCTGCCCGAGCGGGTCGACGCCATGGACTGGCCCGCGCTCGCCGCCGGACTCGACGCCCACGGGAGCGCCCTGACGGCCCGTCCGGTCCTCTCCCCCGCAGAGTGCCGGGCCGTCGCCGCGCTCTACGACGAGACCGGGCGGTTCCGCTCGACCGTCGACATGGCACGGCACCGCTTCGGCTCGGGCCAGTACCGCTACTTCGCGTACCCCGTCCCGGAGCCGGTGCGGGCCCTGAGGGCGGCCTTCTACCCGCGGCTGCTGCCGATCGCCCGCGACTGGGCGGCCCGGCTCGGGCAGCCCGCGCCCTGGCCGGACACCCTCGACGCGTGGCTGGACGTGTGCCACGCCGCCGGCCAGACGCGGCCGACCCCGATCCTGCTGCGCTACGGCGCGGGCGACTGGAACGCGCTCCACCGCGACCTGTACGGGGACCTCGTCTTCCCGCTCCAGGTCGTGATCGGGCTCGACGCCCCCGGCGAGGACTACACCGGCGGCGAGTTCCTGATGACGGAGCAGCGGCCGCGGGCGCAGACCCGGGGCTCGTCCACCACCCTCCCCCAGGGCCACGCGCTGGTCTTCACCACCCGCGACCGGCCCGTACGCTCGGCCCGCGGCTGGTCCGCCGGCCCGATGCGGCACGGGGTGAGCACCGTACGCGCCGGCCGCCGCCACACCCTGGGCCTGGTCTTCCACGACGCGGCGTGACCACGTACGTGCTGACCGGCCCGGACGGGCAGCCGTACCGCAGCGCTGTCCCGGGGACGCTCGGCGGGCACCGGCGCGGCCGGCTGTACGGCCGCCTCGACTGCCCGGCCGCCCTGCGAGCGATCGCCCGCGGCGGATACGTGCGGGAGCGGGTGTTCTTCGCGGACGAGGCGACGGCGGTCGCCGCGGGCCACCGGCCCTGCGCCCGCTGCCTGCCCGGACGGTACCGACAATGGAAGGCGACACCGAGGGAGCGGAACGCCATGATCTACCCCGACGCACCCGCCGCGGCACCGGCCTCGCCGCTGGTCACGCCCGAGGGGATCGCCGTGCTCGACGGCGTGCCGGCGCCGCGGCCGCACACCGGCTCGGAGCTCACCGCCCTGCTCGGCCTGCTCGGTGACGCCCGCCCCCGCCCGCGCGCTGTCGCCGTCGGTCACAGCCGGGACGCCGCCTCCCGTACCGCCGCAGGGGCCTTCGCCGCGGCGTGGCGCGCGTCGGGCGGCACCGTGGTGACCGTCGTGGACTGGCCCGAACGGGCCGCGTCCTGGTTGCGGGCCGCCGGGCGGCTGACCGCGCCGGCGCCGGACGCCTGGGTGGTGGCCGCGGCGCCCGCCGGGTGGGCGCAGCTGGCCCGGCGTCTGCGGCACAGCACACCGTGGGACCCGGCCCGTACGTACGGCTTCGCCTCCCTCGGCGACGCGCGCGTGGTGGCCGCCGCGGGCGCGGAGACGCTCCAGGGCCTGCGCGGCGCGGCCGCCGACGGCGGGACCTGGCGCGTGGACCGGGGCTGGGTGACCGCGGCCGCCCCGGGGACGGGCGGCGCCCGGTGAGCGCGCTCATCCCGCGCCCCCGGCTGCAGGTGGCACCGGGCGCGGTGCACGTGCCGGGCTGGCTCACCCTGGACCAGCAGCGGGAGCTGGTCGTCGCGTGCCGTGCCTGGGCCATGGGCCCGGTCCCGATCCGGCACACCCGCCTCCCCCGCGGCGGGGTGATGTCGGTGCGCACGGTGTGCATCGGCTGGCACTGGCAGCCCTACCGCTACACCCGTACCGCGGACGACGTGAACGGCGCCCGGGTGGCCCCCTTCCCCGACTGGCTGGTGGACCTGGGCCGCCGCGCCCTGGTCGAGGCGTACGAGGACCCCGCGGCGGGTGACGGCTACACCCCGGACACCGCGCTGATCAACTTCTACGACGGCGACGCCAAGCTCGGCATGCACCAGGACAAGGACGAGCGCAGCGCCGCCCCCGTCGTATCGCTGACCATCGGCGACACCTGTGTGTTCCGCTTCGGCAACACCGAGAACCGCAACCGCCCCTACACGGACCTGGAGCTCGCCTCCGGCGACCTGTTCGTCTTCGGCGGCCCGTCCCGCTTCGCCTACCACGCCGTGCCGAAGGTCCACCCGGGCACGGGTGACCCGGCCACCGGTCTCGCCTCCGGCCGGCTGAACATCACGATGCGGGTCACGGGACTGGACGACGGGACGCAGGGGCGGGCGCGGCGGCGGTGACGGCGTCCGCGGGGCCCGGGCGCAGGCCCGGGGCCAGCGCCAAGGTGACGGCGACGGAGACCGCGGCCATGACCGTCATCGCGGTGGCCGGGGAGGTGTGCTGGGCGACGGCACCGGCGAGCGCGGCGCCCAGGCCCTGGCAGGCGAGCATGCCCGAGGAGTGCAGTCCGAGGGCGTGACCGCTCAGTTCGTCCGGGGTGAGGGCCATCAGACGCTCCTGCAGCAGCAGGCTCGCCGCGTAGCCGACGGAGGCGACGGCGACGACGGCCGCCGCCAGGGGCAGGCCCGGGTGCAGCGCGAAGAGCAGGTAGGGGGCCGCGAGCAGCAGTCGCAGCGCGGCGCCCGCACGTTCGCGCCACCACGGCGGGACGAACCGGCCGGCCGTCGTGTCGCCGGCGAGCATGCCGCAGGCCGCGGCGGCCAGCAGCAGCCCGGCGTGGTCGGGCGCGTAGGGCACGAAGAGCGACTCGCAGCCGACGATCAGGCCGTTGGGCACCCAGAGCGCGAGGTACACGTAGCGGCGGGGCCGGGCGGACCACAGGAGTACGTTGGTCCGCCAGGTCTCGGCCGCCGAGGGGCGGCCGCCCGCGCGCGGGGGCCTGGGGCGCAGTCCGGTCAGGGCGGCGGCCGCGGCCGCGAGGTAGAGCGCCGCGCCGGCGAGCAGGACCCCGCGGGGGGAGAGTGCAGCCAGCAGCAGGCCGCCGGCGGCGAAGCCGCAGATCTGCATGGTGCCGGTCGCCATGTTCAGCACGGAACGGCCCAGCAGGAAGCCGCCCTTGGGCAGGATCTCGTGGAGCAGTCCGTAGCGCACTCCGCCGCCCAGTGACGCCACCAGGCCCTCGACGGGCAGGATGACGAAGACGGCCCACATCGGCAGACCGGGGACGGCCAGAACGGCGGTGCCCAGGGCGAAGAGCAGGGCGACCGCCGTGAGCGCGGCACGCGGCGGCAGCCGGTCGGCCGCCGACAGCAGCGTCGTCGCGCCCACCACCTGCGCGAGGGACGGGCCGAACATGGCGACGGCGGACAGCAGCGGCGAGCCCGTGGCGTCGTAGACCAGGGTGCTCAGGGCCAGCCCGCTCACCGTCTGCGCCGCGACCTGTCCGGTGGAGACCACGAACAACGGGGTGAACTCCCGTGTGCGGAAGAGTTCTTGGTAAGTGCGCATGGACCTGAGTCTCGGCGGCGGCGCACAGGGCGGTTAATGTTTCGCGCAGACGCGAAAGGTGAGGAGGGCGGCGCATGGGCTGGTGGCTGGTCGACGCGGAGACGCTGGTGGCGAGCCGTTTCGTCGTCTCCCCACTGGCCGAGACCATCGCGGCACTGAAGCTGCTCGACCGGGGCACGGCCGCGCACCCCGGGGAGCGCGCCTGGCTCGACGTTCATTTGGCGGCGTACCGCGAGCGGCTGGCCGCCGACCCGGTGACCGGGCTGCTGGTGCGCGCCGCCCTGGGGCGCACCTGGAACGCGGACTTCCTGACGCCCACGCCCAGCGGCGAGGGCAGTCCGGGATTCGAGGAGGAGCTGAGGCGGATCCGGGAGACCTCGCCGGAGGCCGCCCGTGAGCATCTGGCGGTGTCGCTGGGCAGACCGCTCCCCGAACGGCTGCGCCGCGCGGACCTGCCGGAGCGTGCGGCGGACGTCGTCGCCTGGGTGTGGACGCACACGGTGCTGCCGGACTGGCCGCGCCGCCGGCGGGTCATCGAGGCCGACATCGTGGCGCGTACCGCCCAGTTGGGCCGCGGCGGCTGGGCGGAGGCGCTGGACGACATGCGCCGGGGGATGCGCTGGCTCGGTGAGGGCCGGTTGCAGATCAACACGCGGGAGTACCCGCCGCGCGACCTGTCGGGCGCCCGGCTGATGTTCGTGCCCGTCACCCCGCGCACCGGGTGGGTGTCCTGGGACGAGCACGTACGGTACGCGGTGGTGTACCCGTGCTCGGGGGCGCTGGCCGAGGCGGGGCGGCAGCGGGTCCCCGAGGCCCTGGGCCCGCTGCTCGGTCCGGCGCGGGCCGCGGTCCTGGTGCTGCTCGCGACGCCGATGAGCACGACGCAGCTGGTGGCCCTGACCGGTCAGGGACTGGGCTCGGTGGGGCGTCATCTGAGGGTGCTGCTCGACGCCCGTCTGGTGCGGCGGCGGCGCGCGGGGCGTTCCGTGCTCTACTACCGGACGGAGACCGGCGACGCCCTGGTCGCGGCCCAGCAGGACGGCTGAGGGAAGGAGCACCGGGCATGGTCCACAGACCCGTGCCGTTCGACGAGCTCGACCGCAAGATCGTCGCGGCCCTGATCCTGAACGCCAGGACGAGCTTCGCGGAGATCGGCGCGGACATCGGCCTGTCGGCGACGGCCGTCAAGCGGCGGGTGGACCGGCTGCGCGAGTCCGGGATCATCACGGGTTTCACCGCCACCGTCCGGCCCGCCGCGCTGGGCTGGCGCACGGAGGCGTACGTGGAGGTGTACTGCGAGGGCGCGGCGCCGCCCCGGCGGCTGGCCGAGGTGGTCAGGAACCACCCGGAGATCACGGCGGCCATGACGGTGACGGGCGGCGCGGACGCCCTGCTGCACGTCCGGGCCACCGACGTCGAGCACTTCGAGGAGGTCCTGGAGCGGATCAGGACCGAGCCCTTCATCCGGAAGACGATCAGCTACATGGTGCTGTCGCACCTGCTGCCGGAGAGCCCGGAGGCGGGGGCGGGGCGGTCCGCCGCGGAAAGCGCAACGGACCTGCGCTGACGGGCCCTTCGACGCAGCATCGCTGCGCCTGTGCGCAGCGTCCCGATCTTGTCGCCCGCGGGCTGCGGTTCCTACCGTTGAGCCATCCCCTGGCCGTCCCGCAGGAAGCGGAGGAGTTCGCCGTGCCCGAGAACCGTGTGGCCCGCCCCCGGCGTTACCTGGTCTGCCCGCCCGACCACTTCGACGTGCGCTACGCGATCAACCCCTGGATGCGTGAGGGCGTGCGGGTCGACACCGCGCTCGCCCGGGAGCAGTGGGCCGCGCTGGTGCGGGCCTACCGGGAGCACGGCCACACGGTGGAGTGCGTCGGGCCGGTCGCGGGGCTGCCCGACATGGTGTTCGCCGCCAACTCGGCGCTGGTGGTGGAGGGGCGGGTGTTCGGCTCCTCCTTCCACGCGCCCGAGCGGCGCCCGGAGGCCGACGAGTACGCGGCCTGGTTCAAGGCGGCGGGTTTCGAGGTGCACCGCCCGGAGTCGGTCTGCGAGGGCGAGGGCGACCTGGTGCCGGTCGGCGGGTTCGTCCTGGCGGGTACGGGCTTCCGCACGGTCCGGGCGGCGCACCACGAGGTGCAGGAGTTCTTCGGCGTGCCGACGATCGGCCTGCGGTTGACGGACCCGCGCTTCTACCACCTGGACACCGCGCTGTTCGTCCTGGACGACGGGGCGGGCGGCGGCGAGGCGAACATCGCGTACTACCCGGAGGCCTTCTCCCCCGGCAGCCGTGAGGTGCTGCGCCGGATGTTCCCGGACGCGGTCGTCGCCACCGTGGACGACGCGCTGGCGTTCGGCCTCAACTCGGTGTCGGACGGGCGGCACGTGTTCGTGGCGCCCGCGGCGGCGGGGCTGGTCGAGCAGCTCGCCGGGCGGGGCTACGTGCCCGTCCCCGTCGACCTCACGGAGTTCCACAAGGCCGGCGGGGGCATCAAGTGCTGCACGCAGGAGCTCCGCCCGGCGGTCTGACGTCGCCGGTCCCTGCCCGGGGTCACTGACCGGGCAGGGACCGGTTGAACAGCCGCACCTGCCCACGGGCGACGGTCCGGCCCTCGGCGTCCGTGATCACCACCAGCCACAGCTGCAGGCTCCGGCCCTGCTGCAGGGGTGTGCCGCGGACCTCGAGGCGGCCCTTGACGTACGGGAGCAGGAAGTCGGTCTGGTTGCTCACACCGACGGCGAACCGGCCCTCGGAGCGCACCGCGTGGGAGGCGCCGACGCTCGCCACGCTCTCGATGACGGTGGTGTGGAGGCCGCCGTGGGTGATCCCCCACGGGGTGTGGTGGTCCTCGGTGACCTCCAGGTGGGCGGTGACCTCCTGCGCGCTGATCGCGTCGAAGCGCAGCCCGACGGCGCGCAGGAAGGCTCCGGCGGCCTCCGGGTCGAGGGCGGGGTCGGTCGTCTCCGTCATCGTGGCTCTCCTGTTCGTCCTGGACGTGCGCGGGGTCAGTGGGCCTGCGGAGCGGGACGGTTGGCGATGAGCACGAGGGCCGCGACGGCGGCGACCGCCAGGCCGACGCCCGGGATGAGCACGGCCAGGTGCAGGGCTCCGGTGAAGGCGTCGCCGACGGCCGAGGTGACGGTGTCGCGGAGCGCCGCCGGCAGCGTGGAGCCCTGGTCTCCGGTGCCGACGGCCTGGGTCACCTGGTCGGCGATGCCGGACGGGACGCCCCGGTCGGCGAGTTCGCCGGGCAGCCGGGAGGCGAGGCCGCTGGTCAGCACGGTGCCCGTGACGGTCGCCCCGAGCGTGCCGCCGACCTGGCGGAAGAGGTTGACGGTACCGCTGGCCATGCCGCCGTCGGTGTGCGGCACGCTGATGACGGCCACGGCCGTGCTCGGCGGCAGGACCAGGCCCGCACCGGCCCCGAACATCGCCATCAGCACCGCGAGCACGGGTATGGACGCGGTGGGGGTCTGGGCGGTCATCAGCAGCGCGCCGGCCGCGGCGAGCGCCGCGCCCGCGCCGAGGGTGGCCTTGAAGCCGATCCGGCGTGCGATCCCCGCGGCGACGTAGCTGACCAGCACGTAGGAACCCATGATCGGCAGCAGCAGGAGTCCGGCGTCGAGGATGGACTCGTGCCGGATCCGCTCGAAGTACAGCACCTGGGCGAAGGCGGTGGCCACGAAGGCGTACTGGGCGATCATCGCGACGACGTTGGCCGTGGCGAAGGAGCGGCCGCGGAAGAGCCCGAGCTTCAGCATGGGCGTACGGGTGCGCGCCTCGTGGACGACGAAGACGACGAGCGCCGCGGCCGCGACGGCGAAGGCCGTGATCGCCTTGGCCGTGCCGAAGCCGGTGTGGCCGCCCTCGATCAGGCCGTAGTTCAGCGCGCCGATGGACGCGACCGCGAGCACCAGGCCCGGCGGGTCGAGGTGGCGTCCGGCCTGCCGGCTCTCGGTGACGAAACGGGGCGTGAGGACCAGCACCAGGACGGCGAGGACCACGTTGACCAGGAACACCGCGTGCCAGGACCAGTGCTCCAGGATCAGCCCGGCGGCCACGGGGCCGAAGGCGAGGCCGATGCCGGACACGGCGACCCAGATGCCGACGGCCCGGGTGCGGGCGTGCGGCTCGGCGAACATGTGCGTCACCAGGGACAGGCTGTTCGGCAGGATCGCGGCGCCGCCGAGGCCCATGAGGGCCTGGCCGGCGATGACGCCCGCGGCGCCGGAGGCCAGTGAGGTGACCAGGCTGCCCGCGCCGAGCAGCAGCATGCCGAGGGCGAACACGCGACGACGGCCGAAGCGGTCGCCGACGGTGCCGGCGGCGAGCACGAAGCTGGCGACCATCATCGAGTAGATGCCGGCGATCCACACGAACGCCGCACCCGACACCCGGAGGTCCTGTTGGAGCGGGGCGAGGACCGCGACGGTCTGGGTGATGTTCACGAACATCGCCATCTGGCCGAGGCTCGCGACGACGAAGCCGATCCAGCGCTTCCTCGACTCCCCCGCGTCCGGTGTCCTCGCGGTGGTCCTTGCTGTGGTCGCACCCACGGTCACGGCCTTGGCCGCGGCGGCGCTCGTGCTCGTCATGAACGGTTCCCTCCTGAGCTGAGTCCGCATTTCGAACCTAGCTGCGCAGCGAACGCTACCAGCCCTGAGTTCTTTCCGCGAACTCAGGTAGGATCCGGACCATGGAATACCTCGACCAGGACGTCTCCAACTGCTCCGTCGGCCGCGCCATCGGCCTCGTGGGCGACTCCTGGGTGCTGCTGGTCCTTCGCGAGGTCACCCGTGGGGTCAGGCGTTTCAGCGACATCCAGGAGCACCTGGGCGTGTCCCGCTCGGTGCTGACCGACCGGCTGAACGGCCTGGTCACCCAGGGGCTGCTCGAGCAGCGCGCGTACCGGGAGCCCGGCGCCCGGAGCCGCTCCGAGTACGTGCTCACCGAGAAGGGCCGCGACCTGTACCCGCTGATCACCGCCCTGCGGCAATGGGGCGACAAGTACCTCGCCGACCCCGAGGGGCCCTCCCTCCTGACCACCCACCACGGCTGCGGCGCGCCCGTCCGGGCCCGGCTGGTCTGCGACGAGGGCCATGTGGTCGACGCCCCGGAAGAGGTCGACCGCCGCCCCGGGCGCCGCGCGGCCGGTCTCAGGCCGTCGCGCCCGCGTCGAACGCGTCGATGCCGGTCAGCTCCGCGGACAGCCGCCACAGGCGCGCGGCCTGCTCGGGGTCGGTGGCGTGGTCGCGCACCCCTCCGGTGAGCCCGTCCACGCCCTCGGTCAGGCGTTCCGCCACGTCGCAGTCCTCGCAGTAGAGACCGCCCCTGCCGGCGAGCATCGGTGACGCGGCGGCCCAGACCTGGGTCGCCGCGCCCTGCTGCGGTGTCTTGAGCGCCGGATCGGCGGGGTTGCCCTCCGCGTCGATCCAGCCCGCGGCGACCCTCTCCTCCAGCGGGACGTGACGCGCCAGGTCCGTGAGGATCACGCCCGGGTGCACCGAGAACGCCCGTACACCCCGCTCCCTGCCCAGCCGGTCCAGCTCGACGGCGAACAGCGCGTTCGCCGTCTTCGCCTGCCCGTACGCCGCCCACTTGTCGTAACCGCGCTCGAACATGACGTCGTCCCAGCGGATGCCCGAAAGCTGATGGCCCTGCGAGGACACCGAGACCACGCGCCCACCGCGCCTGGCGAGCGCCGGCCACAGCCGGTTGACCAGGGCATGGTGCCCGAGGTGGTTGGTGGCGAACTGCGCCTCCCAGCCCGGGCCCACCCGCGTCTCCGGGCAGGCCATGATCCCGGCGTTGCCGATCAGCAGGTCGACGCCGCGGCCGGAGGCGAGGAAGCGCTCGGAGAAGTCGCGGACGCTGTCGAGGTCGGCGAGGTCGAGCGCGTCGGCCTCCGTCCCGCCGATCCCCGCGAGGGCCTTCCCGGCCGCTTCGGGACGCCGGGCGGCCACCACGACGTGGGCGCCCGCGCCGGCGAGGGCGCGTGTGGTCTCCCGTCCGAGGCCCGCATGACCACCGGTGACGACGGCGAGCTTCCCGGTGAGGTCGATCCCGCGCAGCACCTCCCGCGCGGTCGTGCGGGCACCGAATCCGGTTCCGATCCTGGTCTGAGCTGTCATGCCCCCCATGCTGGGAGCTGGTGTGCGCTCCAGGGCAAGTGCCCGCTCAGCCGCGCGGCGGCGCCGTGCTGTCGCGGACGACGAGTGCCGGCGTCGGCTGGGCCACGTCGCGGGCCGGGCGGCCGCCGAGCAGGCAGACCAGTTCCTGCGCCGCACGCCGCCCGAAGGCCGTCGCGTCGCGGTCCAGGGCGGTCAGGCGCGGATGCGTGGCCCGGCAGAGCGCCGAGTCCTCCCAGGCGACCACCGACAGGTCGCGCGGTACGGACAGGCCCATGCCGAGCGCCACACCGGCGCCCGCGACCGCCATCACGTCGTTGTCGTAGATGATCGCCGTGGGCGGCTCGGGTCCGGCCAGCGCGAGGCGGGTGGCCTCGGCGCCCTGGCCCTCGGAGTAGTCGGTGGTGACCGAGCGGACACCGGACATCCCCCGGCGCGCGGCCCCCGCCCGCAGCGAGCCGATGCGGCGCGTGGTGTGCGCCAGGCCGGCCAGGCCCGCGACGTGGACGACACGGTGGTGGCCCAGCCCCGCCAGGTGGTCGACGATCGCGCCCATGGCGGCCGCGTCGTCCACCCGGACGGTGGAGATCACCGGGTACGGGACCGGCTCGTGCGGTTCACGGTCGACGTCGCGGCCGCCGACCACCACGGCGGGCAGGCCCAGGGCGTCCAGGAGGACCGGCCGGGGATCGCCGATCCGCGGGTCCACGACGATGACCCCGTCGACCCGCTGCTCGGCCCACCACCTGCGGTAGACCGCGCACTCCTCCTCGGCGTCCGCCACCACCCGGAAGAGCAGGCCGAGGTGGCGTTCCGACAGCACCTCCTGGATGCCCGAGACGAGCTGGAGGAAGAACGACTCGATGCCCAGCGAGCTCGCCGGGCGGGCGAGCACCAGGCCCACGGTGGCGGCGCCCTCCCCCGACAGGGCCCGCGCGGCGGTGCTGGCCCGCCAGCCGAGCTGGTCGGCGACCCGGCGCACACGCCTGCGGGTGGTCTCGGAGACCCCGGGGCGGTCGTTGAGGGCGAAGGACACGGCGCTCTCGGAGACGCCCGCCCGCCGGGCGATGTCCTTCATCGTGGGGCGCCGGGCGGGGACGCGGCGGCCGGTCCGGGCAGCGGGCGGCGGCTCCACCGGTGGCTCGTGCGCCGCGATCGTGGGCCCCCTCGGATCGTCCGCCTGACGTCGTACGCGCCGGGCCCGGGCGGCGCGACGCGGGGACCAGTATCCCCCAGCCTGGGAGGGTCGGGTACTAAAGCGCTTGAGCGGCACGGCCCTAAAGCGCATTAGCGCTGACGCCCGAATTCCTCTCGCATTCCGTTGACCTGTGGCTTCAAGGCCCCAAGACGTAGGCGTAAGAGCCGAGTTGACTTTCCCGGAGCGCGGTGTCACCTTGTCGTGGGCGCCGGCGGCGACTCCCCCAGCCGCGCCGATCACGGGACGGACATCCCCCGACCGCCCCGCGACCACCGGTTCCGCCGCCGCGCGCCCACCCCAGCTCGTACGATCACGGGAACCGCCATGACACCGCGCTTCGGCGTCAACTACACGCCCAGTCGGGGCTGGTTCCACCACTGGCTCGACTTCGACCTCGACGCCGTCCGCGCCGATCTGGACTCCATCGCCCGCCTCGGCCTGGACCACATCCGGGTCTTCCCGCTGTGGCCGCTGTTCCAGCCCAACCGCACCCTGATCCGGCCGCGCGCCGTGGAGCAGTTGGTCGCACTGGTCGACGCCGCAGCCGAGCACGGCCTGGACGTCAACGTGGACGGGCTGCAGGGCCACCTGTCCAGCTTCGACTTCCTGCCCTCCTGGACGGCCACCTGGCACCGCAGGAACATCTTCACCGACCCGGACGTCGTCGCCGCCGAGGCCGAGTACCTGCGCACGCTCGCCGCAGCGCTCGCCGACCGGCCCAACTTCCTCGGCATGACCGTGGGCAACGAGATCAACCAGTTCTCCGGCCCGCCGCACCCGGACCCGGACCCCATCGGCCCGGCCGAAGCGGAGGCCTGGCTGCGCCTGATGCTCGACGCGTGCGAGCGCGGCGCCCCCGGCAAGCTCCACCTGCACGCCGAGTACGACGCCGCCTGGTACCAGGACGACCACGCCTTCACCCCCGCGCAGGCCGCCCGCCTCGGCTTCGCCACCGCCGTCCACTCCTGGGTCTTCAACGGAACGGCCCAGCGCCACGGCCACGCGGGCGTGGCCACCGAGCACCACGCCGCGTACCTGATCGAGCTGTCGAAGGCCTGGGCCACCGATCCCCACCGCCCGGTCTGGCTCCAGGAGGTCGGCGCCCCCGCGCCGGTGGTGCCGCCCGAGCACGCGGCGGCCTTCGCCACCGCCACCGTCGCGGGCGCCCTGGACTGCGAGGACGTGTGGGGGGTGACCTGGTGGTGCTCGCACGACGTCGCCCGGTCCCTCGCCGACTTCCCCGAACTCGAGTACACCCTCGGGCTCCTCACCAACGACCGCGAGGTCAAGCCGGCGGGCACCGCCGTTTCCCGCGCCGTGGCGGAGCTGCGCGACCGCGGGTACGCGCCGCGGCCGCGGACGACCGCGCTCGTCGTCGACGTGGGCGACACCCTGACGGCGCCCCACCGGTCCGGATGCGCCCCCGGCGGCGAGGTGTTCGAGGCGTGGGCCGCGCTGACCGCCCGGGGCGTACGGCCCACCGTGGTGCTTCCGCCCCGGGCGTTCAGCGCGGCCCATGACTCGGACACCTCTGCGCCGGGGGGGCATTCGGACCGGTATGGCGCCGTCCGCGAGTCGCACACGTCGTCGAAGGAAACCGTACACAGCGGTCACGGCGCGAACC
>NZ_JARAVO010000142.1:0-24018 GCF_033792805.1 Streptomyces sp. PA03-1a | reverse complement strand
GGGCGAGCAGGTCGCGTTCGCCCAGGCCGCCCAGCGCGGTCCCGTCGACGGTGACGCGGCCGGCGTCGGCGCGGTCCAGGCCGCCGATGATGTTCAGCAGGGTCGTCTTGCCCGAGCCCGAGCGGCCCTTGAGCGCGACCAGTTCACCCCGGGCCACGGAGAAGGACACCCCGCCCAGGGCGTGCACCGCGGTGTCCCCGGCACCGAAGGTGCGCACCAGGTCCTCGACCACCACCATCGCCTCGGAGGCCGCCCCGTCGCCCGCCGGGCCCTCACGCCGTTCCAGCAGTCCCTCGCTCATGCCCGCCAGCATAAGGGGAGGTCACCGCCCACAAGGAAGGACCGTCACCGCACTGCATCGGCATGTGACACGTGTGACACCATGCCTGATCGAGATCGCAGACGAAGGAGACGCCTTGGGCGCGGCGAGCACGGAGGCGCTGGCACGGGTCACCGCCTCCGCCAGTACTTGACGGGGTGGGGCCGGACGCAGCGAGCCGACGGCGACCTCGACCGCTATCGCAGCGGTCTCGCCACGCCGCAGTTCAACGGTGTGGTCCGGGTACGGTCCCTGGACGCGGTGGCGCAGGCCGTGACCGCCGCGCGCACCGAACTCGCGGGCGTCCCCTGGTGGTGGGCCGGCCCGGACAGCCCCGAAGGCGCCTCTGCCGCCCTGACCCGGCACGGCGCGGTCCCGCTCGGCGCCCTGCCCCTGATGGTGCGGCCCCTCGACCGCGCCCCGGCCCCCCAGGACCCGCCGGCCGGCCTGGGCGTCGAGGCGGTGGAGACCCCGGACCGGCCGGCCGAACTGGTCGGCACGTACCGCACCTCCATGGGCTTCGCGCCCGAGCTGCAGCCAGGCCTCGTACGGTCAGAGGCGCGGCGCGCGGACAACGCGGACATCGTCCGCCTGGCCGCCGTGCTGCACGGTGACGTCGTCGGTACGACGGTGCTGATCACGGCGCACGACGTGGCCGGCATCTTCCTCGTCCACGTCGCCGCGCCCCACCGCCGCCGCGGCATCGGCGCCGCATTGACCTCGGCCGCCCTCGACGTCGCCCACGACCGGGGCACGCACCTGGCCGCCCTCATCGCCAGCCCGTCCGGTGAACCCCTCTACCGCCGCTTCACCACGGTCTCCGAGTACCGGCTCTTCACCCTGCCCGCCTGACTCCCGGCCGGCGGGAGGGCCTAGGCCGTGTCGTCAAATGCCCGCCTGCCCCGCGGCGCCTGGCACGGCACTCCCCCAGCCTTCGGCCGGGGGTGCCCCCACGCTGCGTTGTCGAATCGACCGAGTAGCCCACTACGAGGACGACTCGCCGCCTTGCGATGCACCGCACCAGACGCCGCTGGGCCCGCCCTTCGGGCGGCCGGCGCTCACTTGACGACACGACCTAAGGGCCGGTCGGCCGTACGGGGTGCCGGCTCAGGTCCGCGCCGTAGAGGACGGTCATCTCGTGGTCCAGCACCGGTGCGATGGCCTCGGCGTAGGACTCGGTGAGGTGGCTGTCGTCGCGGTAGACGAAGGTGTCGGCCACCACCACGGGACAGTCGCCGCCGGTGCCGCAGAGCCAGGGGACCGGGTCGACCACCGAGACGCCGGTGGCCGCGGCCGCTTCGGTGATCTCCCGCTTCTTGTCGGGATCCCTGACCGCCTGCCCGATCTCGGACGCGCACCGTTCCAGCTCCTGCGGATGGGTCCCCGCGCAGTCGACCGCGTCCCCCTTCGGCCAGGGGGTGTCCTCGATGGCCAGCACCTGGGCGCCGCTCCTCGCCAGTTCCCGGTAGGTCCGCTCGAAACCGTCGGTCCACTGCCGGCGCGGGTCGGCGGACGGCCGGGCCAGGTCGGCCGTGTCCGAGGAGGAGGCGATCACCAGCGCGGGCTTCAGGGACCTGATCCGGGCCAGTGCCTTGGTGCGCCACCGGTCGCAGGACGTGTACGGCTCGCCCTGGTAGACCGTGGTGACCGCGGCGACCTTGCACGATGCCTTGGTCAGCGAGACCAGTCTCCAGTGGCGCTCGCGGGCCAGCCGGTCGAGCGCGGGGAACCACTGGGCCGCGTGTGAGTCCCCGAAGAGGACGACCGTCTTCGGCGCGGACCGGTCGCCGTAGACGCACGACGGTGTTGCCGTGCTCTGGTAGCCGATGTGGCAGCCGTCCCGGTAGACCGCCGACAACGTCCCCTTGACCTTGGTGATCCCGGGCGTGAGATTGACCGGCAGACTGCGTTCGGGTGCCTCCAGCAGCTCGGTCAGACGTGTCTGCGGGTCGGTCACCCCGGTGAGCGTGCCCCTCAGCTCCGGGGCGGCCGCTCCCGAACTGATCAGTGGCGGGAAGGCCGTCGCGACCAGCGCCGCCGCCGTGGCGCACGCCGTCAGCCCCGCGCCCAGCCCCAGTGCCCGTGCGGGACGGCCGCGGAAGACGTGGTGGAACCGCACCGGGTTCTCGACCAGACGCAGCGTCCCCCAGGCCAGCAGCAGGGAGATCACCGCACACACCAGGCCGAAGCGGACGGTCGCCGGCCGCTCCCACGCCATCGGCAGGATCACCAGCATCGGCCAGTGCCACAGGTACCAGCCGTACGACAGGCCGCCGACCCAAGTGAGAGGCCGCAGCGACAACAGCGCCCCGGCCCCGTACCGCGCGGGGGAACAGCCCCCCGCCAGCACCAGCACGGTGCCGAGCACGGGCGCGAGCGCATAGGGCCCGGGGAACGGCGTGGCGTCGTCGAACCAGACCGCCGCCACCACCAGCGACACCAGCCCGGCCCAGCTCATCGGCCCGGCCACCCGGGCCGGCAACCGCTCCAGCCGGCCGGCGGAGAGCGCGAGCAGCGCCCCGGCACCGAGCTCCCAGAAGCGGGTGTGCGAGCCGAAGTACGCCCAGGACACCGAGGTGCCCGTCACCCACACGTTCAGGGCGAAGGAGATCGCGCACAGCACCGCGAGCGGCGCCGCCAGCAGTCCGGTCCGGCGCCGGGCAAGCTTCCAGCTCGCCCACAGCAGCAGTGGCCAGACCAGGTAGAACTGCTCCTCGACCGCCAGTGACCAGAAGTGCTGGAACGGCGACGGCGGGCTGTCCGCGTTGAGGTAGTTGGTGCCGGCGTTCGCCAGCCGGAGGTTCACCACGTAGAAGGTGCTGCCGAGCGCATCCCCGACGTACTCCGCGAAGCGGACCTTCGACAGGTACAGCCAGGCGCCGCCGAGCGTGACGATCCCGACGAGGGTCGACGCGGGGAGCAACCGCAGGGCCCGGCGGGCGTAGAACCTCCGCACCGACACACGGTCGTTCCGGGCCAGCTCACGCAGCAGCAGCGAGGTGATGAGGAAGCCCGAGATCACGAAGAAGACGTCGACCCCGATGTAGCCGCCCGCCAGCGGCCGGACCCCGGCGTGCGAGAGCACCACGAGCGAGACCGCGAGCGCGCGCAGCCCCTGGATGTCGAGGCGCAGCGGTGCTCCGGCGGCCGGACGGACCGGTGTTCCGGCGTTCGCCTCCGGTGGCGGGGGTGCCTGCGTCGCAGTTGCCGCGGGCCACGACGCACGTGACACGGAATCTCCTCTGGTCTTGATGGACGAGCGCCGAACCGTGCGACGCCGCTGACCAGACGCTCGATGACCGGGCAGGGTTGCGCGCGATCGGCCGGGTTCGGCCGTTCTTCGCCGGCTGCCCGCTCGTCCTTGTCCTTCCGTTCACCGCGAGGTCGCGTACCGGCGGATCCGCGCTCGCAGTGCGGGCGGGAGCGAGGCGCGCGGGCCTACGGCCGGTGGTTCGACGCGCGCTCCTGCGCGGACGGCAGCGCCTTGAAGTAGAAGGTCGTCGGCCGCAGCACCCCCGCCGGGTTCGCGGCGTGGGCGGGGACGGTGCCGTAGGGGGTCCAGCCGGCGCTGCGGTAGAGCTGTTCTGCGGGGCTGGCGGTCTCGGTGTCGAGCAGCAGGAGGGTCGCGCCCGCGGCCGCCGCGGCGTGTTCGGCGACGGTGAGGAGGGCTCGGCCGAGGCCGTGGCCGCGGGCGCGGCGGTGGACCATGAGCTTGAGGACCTCGGCGCGGTGGCGGCCGTTGGGCTTGCCCTCGTGGGCGAGGCTGACGGTACCGGTGACGCCGGCGGTGTCGCGGGCGGCCCAGACGGTGAGACCGCCGTCCGCGACGACGTGGGCGCGGGCGCGCCACCAGGCGGCCGCCTCGGCGTGGGTGAAGGGGGTCACGAAGCCGAGGGACGCGCCGCCCTCGACGGCGTCCACGAGGAGGGCGGCGAGGTCGTCGGCGGATTCCAGCAGGGCTTCGGCGGAGAGCGGGGCGACGGCGTGCACGGGGGCGGGGGCGCGGCTGTCCTTCATGGCAGTACCACCACGACGGTGTAGCGGGCGGGGTCCGGGCCGGGGCAGCGGAAGCGGGAGGTGCCCCACAGGCGGTAGCGGAGGCAGTCGCCGGGGGCGAGGTGGTGTGAGCGGTCCTCGACGGTGACCGCGAGGGCCCCCTCGTGCAACCACACGTGGTGTTCGAGCCCGGCCACGGGTGGGCCTTCGTACGCGATGTCCGCACCGGGGCGCAGCACCCCTTCGATGATCTCGGCCCGCAGTCCGGGGTGCGGGGGTGAGACGGAGCGCCGCTCGAAGCCGGACGGGGTGTCGGTCCAGACGCGCTGGTCGGCAGCGCGTACGAGTTGCGCGGGCTCGCCGCCGCTCTCGACCTCGGCGAGCAGCCGGGACATGGTGCGTCCGTACGCGGTGCACAGGCGCCCGAGCAGGGCGGCCGTGGGGCTGATCTCGGCGCGTTCGAGGCGGGAGAGCGTCGAGCGGCTGATGCCGGTGCGCGTCGCGAGGTCGTCGAGGGACCAGCCGCGCTCGTCGCGCAGCTCGGCGAGGCGCGCGGCGAGGCGGGTGTCGACGGACGTGGGGGCGGTTTCTCTCACATCCGGGACGGTATCCCAGATCCGGGACACGACCAAGGGTGGGCGGGCCCCGCGCCTTTGACGCACCCCGGCGGGTCGCCTATCGTGTAGTAGACCGATCGTCTACTACGTCTCCATCACCTCCCCCCGGAGCAGGAACACATGAGCGTTCAGGGCCAGAGCAAGACGTTTCTGATCACCGGTGTCAGCGGCGGCCTCGGCCGTGCCTTCGCCCAGGAGGCACTCGCCGCCGGTCACCGGGTCGTCGGCACGGTCCGCGCACCGGAGCGGATCGCCGAGTTCGAGGCCCTGGCCCCGGGGCGTGCCAGCGCCAGGCTGCTGGACGTGACGGACGAACAGGCCGTCGTCCCCCTCGTCGACGAGGTGGAACGGAACACCGGCCCCGTCGACGTGCTGATCAGCAACGCCGGCTACGGCCTCGAAGGCACCGTCGAGGAGTCGGCGATGGCGGACCTGCGCCGGCAGTTCGAGGTCAACGTCTTCGGCAGCGTCGCCGTCATCAAGGCGGTCCTGCCCCACATGCGCCGGCGCCGCGGCGGGCACATCGTGACGCTCTCGTCCATGGCCGGCCTCACCGCCCTCCCCGGAGTCGCGTTCTACGGCGCGAGCAAGTTCGCCATGGAGGGGATCGCCGCGTCCCTGGCCCAGGAGGTCGCCGGTTTCGGCATCCACGTCACCTCCCTCGCGCTCGGCTCGTTCCGCACCGACTGGGCGGGCCGCTCGATGACCCGCGTGCCGCGCAGCATCCCCGACTACGACACGCTGTTCGACCCCATCAGGTCCGCCCGGCAGGCCAAGAGCGGCAACCAGGCCGGTGATCCGGCCCGCGCCGCCCGGGCGCTGCTGCGGGTCCTGGATGCCGACAACCCCCCGGTCCACCTCGTCCTCGGCACCGATGCTCTGCGTCTGGTCGAAGAGGGGCAGCGGCTGCTGCGCGAGGACCTCGCCGCCTGGGCCGACCTCACGGTCTCCACCGATTTCCCCGCCGACCGGTGAACAACGTGAACCCGACGTCTCCCTGGCCCCTCCGCCAGGGTTCCTGCTACCGAGTTTGGACCCTCCTGTGAACGCATCCCGCCCCCGTACGGCCGTCGACTTCTGGCTCGACCCGGTGTGCCCCTGGACCTGGCTGACCTCGCGCTGGATGCTCGAGGTCGAGAGGATCCGGCCGGTCGACGTCACCTGGCGCGTGATGAGCCTGGCCGTGCTCAACGAGGACCGCCTCGACCAACTGCCGGAGCGCATACGCGAGCTGATGGGCCTGGCATGGGCACCGGTCCGGGTCCTGACCGCGGCCTCGCAGGCCTACGGACCCGAGGTGACGGGGCCCTTGTACACCGCCATGGGCACCCGCTTCCACCTGCACCAGCAGCCCCGGACCAAGCCGACGATCGCGGCCGCGCTGCGCGACGCGGGCCTGCCCGAGAGCCTCGCGGACGCCGGCGACACCGACACCTTCGACGCCTTGGTGCGCGCCTCCCACCAGCAGGCCGTCGACCTGGTCGGCGAGGACGTCGGCAGTCCCGTCGTCGCCCTGCCCGGTCAGGACGGTGACAGGGCCGCGTTCTTCGGCCCGGTGGTCAGTCCCGCCCCGAAGGGCGAGGAGGCAGGGCGCCTCTGGGACGCCGCGATCGTCCTCGCCTCCATGCCGGACTTCTACGAGATGAAGCGCACCCGCACCGCCGGTCCCGTCTTCGACTGAGGCGCGGCGACTGCGGCGACTCCGGCGGTGGCGGGGGCGGCGGCCAGGGGCCCGCCGCCGCCCCCGGCCGAGGTGGGCCCCGCTTGGCCCGGTTTCCCCGAGGCCGTCGCCGGCCGTTCGCCTGCGCGGTGTAGCGTCGCCGACGGGGTCGAGGCCGGATGGATCGCCGAGGCCTGCACGTTGTTCCACGGGGACCACCGACCCGCAGTCATGGAAGAGGTACGCACCGCATGACCACCGAACCGTTGCGCATCGGCGTGCTCGGCGCCGCCCGCATCGCCGGGACCGCCATCGCCGCCCCCGCCCGCACGACCGGTCACCGGCTGGTCGCCGTGGCCGCCCGCGACCGCTCCCGGGCGGCGGACTTCGCCGCCGAGCACGGCGTCGAGCGCGTGCTGGACTCCTACGCCGACGTCATCGCCGCCCCCGAGGTCGAGGCCGTCTACAACCCGCTCGCCAACGGCCTCCACGGCCCCTGGAACCTGGCCGCCATCGCGGCGGGCAAGCACGTGCTCAGCGAGAAGCCCTCCGCGAGCAACCTCGAGGAGGCCGTCGAGGTGCGCGACGCGGCCGCCAAGGCGGGCGTGGTCGTCATGGAGGCGTTCCACTACCTCTACCACCCGGTCACCCGGCGCCTGCACGAGCTGCTGGAGTCCGGTGAGCTCGGCGAGCTGCGGCACGTGGAAGCCGTGGTCAACATCCCCGCGCCCGCGGACGAGGACCCCCGCTGGTCGCTGCCGCTGGCCGGCGGCGCCCTGATGGACCTGGGCTGCTACTCCTTGCACGCGGCGGGATCCCTGGCCCCGTGGGCCGGCGGCGCCCCGCGCCTGGTGGCCGCGCGCGGCGGGGAGCGCGCCAAGGCGCCGGGTGTCGACGAATGGCTGGACGCCGACCTGGAGTACCCCGGCGGCGCCACCGCCTCGGCCCGCTGCCACATGGACGCCGAGGCGCTCGAGATGAGCTGGCGCATCGTCGGCAGCCGCGGCGAGGCCACCGCGCCGTGCTTCGTGCTGCCGCACCAGGACGACCGGGTCGTGGTCCGTACGCCGGACGGCGAGCGGGTCGAGGAGCTGGGCAGGCGCCTGTCGTACACCTACCAGCTGGAGGCGTTCGCGGCGACCCTGCGCGACGGCGCCCCGCTGCCCACGGACGCCGACGACGCCGTGGAGTCGATGCGCATGATCGACGCCTGCTACCGCGCCGCGGGCTTCGAGCCGCGCCCGCGTTCCGCCGCCGTCACGCCACCAGCGGCCGGGTCGTCGGCGTGATCGGTGCCAGCAGGCACGTGCTGCCGGTGAGCCACCGGTCGACCGCCGCCGCGGCCGACCGGCCCTCGGCGATCGCCCAGACGATCAGCGACTGACCGCGGCCCGCGTCGCCCGCGACGAAGACCTTCTCCACCCCGGTGGCGAAGCAGGCGTCGCGGACGACGTGGCCGCGCCGGTCGATGTCCAGGCCGAGCTGGGTGACCAGCCCGCAGTCGCGTTCGGCCCCCGAGAACCCCAGCGCCAGCAGCACCAGCTGGGCGGGGATGACGCGCTCGGTGCCGTGCTGCGGACGGCGGTGCCGCGGCTCCACCCCGACCAGGTGGAGCGACCGTACGTGCCCCTCGTCGTCGCCCTCGAAGCGGAAGGTCGAGGCGGAGAACACCCGGATGTCGCCCTCCGGGCCGGGCAGCGGCACACCGCCGTGCTCCGCCGGGTCCCAGACGCCGCGCCGGGCCAGTTCACGGGCCTCCTCGTGGGCGGGGGAGACCCGGTAGACGTGCGGGTACACCGGCCACGGCTCCTGCTCGGGGCGGTACTCGCCCGGCAGGGGGTTGATGTCGAGCTGCACGACGGAGGCCGCGTGCTGCCGGAGCACGGTGCCCAGGCAGTCGGCGCCGGTGTCGCCGCCGCCGACGATGACGACGTCCTTGCCCTCGGCGCTGACCGGTGACTCGGTCAGGTCGCCCTCCTGCACGCGGTTCGCCAGCGGCAGGTACTCCATCGCCTGGTGGATGCCCGCCAGTTCCCGTCCGGGTACCGGCAGCTCGCGCCATGCCGTGGCGCCCACCGCCAGGAGCACCGCGTCGTGCTCGGCGACGACCCGTTCCGCGTCGAGGTCGGCGCCCACCTCGACCTCGGTGCGGAAGAGCGTGCCCTCGGCGCGCATCTGCGCCAGGCGCCGGTCCAGATGGTGCTTCTCCATCTTGAACTCCGGTATGCCGTAGCGCAGGAGGCCGCCGAGCCGGTCCGCCCGTTCGTAGACCGTCACCGTGTGGCCGACCCGGGTGAGCTGCTGGGCGGCGGCGAGTCCGGCGGGTCCTGAGCCGACCACCGCGACGGTGAGGCCGGAGCGCCGCTCGGGGGGACGGGGGAGGGCGAGGCCGTCCTCCCACGCGCGGTCGGCGATGGCGACCTCGACGTTCTTGATCGTGACGGGGTCGGCGTTGATGGTCAGGACGCAGGCGCTCTCGCAGGGCGCCGGGCACAGCCGGCCGGTGAACTCGGGGAAGTTGTTGGTGGCGTGCAGCCGTTCCGCGGCGGCGGCCCAGTCCTCGCGGTACACCAGGTCGTTCCAGTCGGGGATCATGTTGCCCAGCGGGCAGGCGTCGTGGCAGAACGGGATGCCGCAGTCCATGCACCGGCCGGCCTGCGCGGAGATGATCGGCAGCAGGCCCTGGCCGGTGTAGACCTCCTGCCAGTCCTCGACGCGCTCGCAGACGGGGCGCCGCGCGGGGGTGCGGCGGGGGGTGGTGAGAAAGCCCTTGGGATCGGCCATGGCCGCCTCCGGCGCCGCCGTCACGATCATGGGGAGGCACGGTGACCGCGTCCCCCGGCACATGGCACCGTCAGGCCACCATACGTCGGGTTTGTCGGTATTTCGATGGCGCGGCCACCGTGATCTTCCGCCGTGGGATCAGGCCGCGGCCTCCAGTTCCGCCGAACGCGGGTTGATCAGTACGACGTCGCAGGTCGCGTACCGCATCAGGGCCTGCCCGGCGCCGGCGTCCAGCAGCGCGGACAGCCCGCCGTGGGTGGGCGCCCCGACGACGATGGCGCGGGCCCCGGTGCGCTTCGCGTGCTCGGCGACCATACGGCCCACCTCGCCGTGGCCGGTGGCGTTCCGCAGCACGTGCCCGACGGCCGGGATGCCGAGGGCGGCGAGCCGGTCCAGGTGCTTGCGGACGGCGGTCCGCGCGGACTCCAGGTCCTCCGCGTCGGCGGCCGCGTCACCCGCGACCGCGGCCTCCTCGACGTGGACGACGTGCACCGTACGGCCGTTGATCGTCGCGAGGCGGCCGGCGGCCGCGGCGACCCGCTCGGCGTGCGGGGAACTGTCCACGGCGGCGACGAGGGCGCCGCGCCCCGGGTCGTGGTGCGCCGCGGCGTCGTGCTCGACCGGTACCAGTGAGGGGGCGGCGTCGGCCCCGGGGACGGGCTCCGGGGCGGGCTCCGAGGCGGGCTCCGAGGCGGCCCCGACCTGTTCGGCCTGGACCTTCTCGGCCTCCTTGAGCAGCCCGTGGGCCGTGGAGAGGATCACGATGCCCAGCACGAGTGCCCCGGCGCCGATGTAGAACGGCACGTGGATCCCGAAGGCCTCGACCAGCTTGCCCGCGGCGAACGGCGCCAGACCGCCGCCGATGAAGCGGACGAAGCCGTACGCGGCGGAGGCGACGGCGCGGTCGACGGGCGCGACGGTCATGACGGCCTGGGTGGTGACCGTGTTGTTCACGCCGATGAAGACGCCGGCGACGATCACGCAGACGATCAGCACGGTCCGGTCGTCGGTCCAGATCGCGATGGCCAGCACGGTGAGGGCGAACAGCGCGAGGTTGGCGTAGAGCGTGCGCGCGATGCCCAGCCGGGCCTGCAGCCGCGGCGCCCCGAAGACGGCGAAGACCGCGACGAGGGCGCCCCAGCCGGTGAAGACCAGGCCGAGCTGGACCGCGCCGAGCCCCATCGGGAAGGGCGCGTAGCCGAGCACGGTGAAGAAGGCCCAGTTGTAGCAGAGGGCCGTCAGCGACATCGTCAGCAGGCCTCGGTGGCGCAGCGCGCGCAGCGGCTCGCTCAGTCCGGTCTTGCGGGCCGGCAGCGGGATCGGCTCCACGAGGACGACGGTGGCGACCAGCGCGATGGTCATCAGAACGGCCACGCCGTAGAAGGGGCCGCGCCAGCTCACGTTGCCCAGCAGGCCGCCGAGCAGCGGGCCCACCGCGATGCCGACGCCGAGCGCGGTCTCGTACAGGATGATCGCGCCCACGAAGCCGCCGCTCGCGGAGGCCACGATCACCGCCAGCGAGGTGGCGATGAACAACGCGTTGCCGATGCCCCAGCCCGCACGGAAGCCGACGATGCCGCCGATGCTCCCCGAGGTGCCGGCCAGGGCGGAGAACACCACGATCAGGGCGAGGCCCGCGATCAGCGTCCGCTTGGCGCCGATCCGGCTGGAGACCCAGTTGGTGATGAGCATGGCGACCGCGGTCACCACCAGGTAGCTGGTGAACAGCAGCGTCACCTGGCTCGGAGTGGCGTCCAGTTGCTGCGATATCGCGGGCAGGATGGGGTCGACCAGACCGATCCCCATGAACGAGACCACACAGGCGAAGGCGACCGCGAACACGGCCTTCGGCTGTTTGAACGGATTCACGGAACGAGACGATTGCGCGTGCGCGGTCATGAAGGTGCTCCGACGTAGAAACCGATGCCTGATCAACTGCTCCGCTGGGCCGGGCGCGACGGGGCCGGGGGCGGCCCCAGCCGGGTCAGTGCCTCCACGGCCGGCAGCGCGGCCACCAGGGCCGCCCGCTCGTCCGGGCTCAGCTGTTCCAGCAACTCCCCGAGCCGCTCGGCGCGCACGGCGCGACGGCGGGCGATGGCCTCCCGGCCCGCGTCGGTGATGTGGACGAGCACCACACGCCCGTCCGCGGGGTCCGCCGCGCGACCGGCCAGTCCCGCCTCCGCCAGCCGTGACACGACCTGGGTCATCGCCGGCTGAGTGACGCCCTCCAGGGTTGCCAGCTCGGTCAGCCGGAGCGGGCCGGACTGCTCCAGCGTGGACAGCGTCGCCACGGTGGTCAGCGACAGCTCGCTCGGCTGGCTGAGCCTGCGCAGCATGCGGTACAGCCGCTCCAGTGCCCGCGCCACGTCGACGGCGTGGCCGTGGTCCGGGTCGTCGTCGGGAAGATGCATAAGGAATTTATATCACTGCCTTATGTATCTGGGGAGGGGGCGCAGGGGGCGGACACGGATGAGGGCCGGGCACGGAAGAGGGCCGGGCACGCCTGTGACGGCGTACCCGGCCCTCATGCCCCCGCCCGGGGCGGAGCGGGGAGCTCAGAGCCCGTAACGTTCCCGGGCCTCCTGCACGGTCTCCCGCTTGACCTCGCCGCGCCCGGCGAGCGCGGCCAGCGCGGCGACGACCACCGACTGCGGGTCCACGCCGAAGTGGCGGCGCGCCGCATCGCGCGTGTCCGACAGGCCGAAGCCGTCGGTGCCGATCGAGTGCCACTCCTGCGGCACCCACTGGCTGATCTGGTCCGGCACCCCGCGCATCCAGTCGCTCACCGCCAGCACCGGGCCCGGCGCACCTTCCAGGACACGGGTGACGTGGGGGAGCGGGGCGTCCTCGCCGCGCAGCCGGGCCGCGTCGTACGCCAGACCACCGCGCCGCAGCTCGCTCCACGAGGTCGCCGACCACACGTCCGCCGCCACGCCCCACTCCGCGGCCAGCAGCTGCTGCGCCTCCAGGGCCCAGTGGATCGCCGTGCCGGAGGCCATCAGCTGCAGCCGCGGCGCGTCGGCGGACAGCCCGGCGGTGTCGGCGGCGCGGAAGCGGTAGAGGCCCTTGACGATGCCTTCCTCGACGCCCGGCTCCGCGGGCATGGCCGGCTGGATCTTGGGCTCGTTGTAGACCGTCAGGTAGTAGAAGACGTCCTCCGCGTCCGGGCCGAACATGCGGCGCAGGCCGTCGCGGACGATGACGCCGACCTCGTAGGCGAAGGCCGGGTCGTACGAGACCGCCGCCGGGTTGGTGGACGCGATCAGGTGCGAATGGCCGTCGGCGTGCTGCAGGCCCTCACCCGTCATCGTCGTGCGGCCCGCGGTCGCCCCGACCAGGAAGCCGCGGCCGAGCTGGTCGGCGAGGGCCCACATCTGGTCGGCCGTCCGCTGCCAGCCGAACATCGAGTAGAAGATGTACAGCGGGATCATCGGCTCGCCGTGCGTGGCGTACGAGGTCGCCGCGGCGGTGAAGGAGGCCATCGAACCGGCCTCGGTGATGCCCTCGTTGAGGATCTGCCCGTTCTCCGCCTCCCGGTAGTACAGGAGCATGTCGCGGTCGACCGGGTCGTAGGTCTGGCCGAGCGGCGAGTAGATGCCCGCGCTCGGGAAGAGCGACTCCATGCCGAAGGTGCGCGCCTCGTCGGGGACGATCGGCACCCAGCGGCGTCCGCTCTCCTTCTCCCGCATCAGGTCCTTCATCAGCCGGACCAGGGCCATCGTGGTCGCGATCTCCTGGCTGCCGGAGCCCTTGGCCAGGGCCTCGAAGGGCTTCGCGGACGGCTCGGGGAGCGCCACCGGGTGTACCCGGCGGGCCGGGGCGGGGCCGCCGAGCTCGGCGCGGCGCTCCTGCAGGTAGCGCACCTCGGGGGAGTCGGCGCCCGGGTGGGCGTACGGCACCAGGTCCCCGGCGAGCGCACTGTCCGGGATGGGGAGTTCGAGCAGGTCGCGCATGGCGCGGAACTCGGGGAGGGTGAGCTTCTTCATCTGGTGGTTGGCGTTGCGCGACTCGAAACCGCGGCCCAGTGTCCAGCCCTTGACGGTCTGCGCGAGGATCACGGTCGGCGCGCCCTTGTGCGTGGTGGCCGCGCGGTAGGCGGCGTACACCTTGCGCGGCTCGTGGCCGCCGCGGGAGGTGTGGAAGCACTCGGCGATCTTGGCGTCCGTCAGCAGCTTCGCCATCTCGGCCAGGGCCGGGTCGGCGCCGAAGAAGTGCTCGCGGATGTACGCGGCGTCGCGGGTGGCGTAGGTCTGGAACTGCCCGTCGGGTACCTCGCGCAGCCGCCGCACGAGCGCGCCCGTGGTGTCGAGGGCGAACAGCTCGTCCCAGGCGGAGCCCCACAGCGACTTCACGACGTTCCAGCCGGCGGCGCGGAACTTCGCCTCCAGCTCCTGGACGATCTTGAAGTTGGCGCGGACCGGCCCGTCGAGGCGCTGCAGGTTGCAGTTGATCACGAAGGTGAGGTTGTCCAGCCCCTCGCGGCCGGCGAGGCCGAGGGCGGCGGTCGACTCCGGCTCGTCCATCTCGCCGTCGCCGAGGAAGGCCCACACGTGCGAGCCGGAGGTGTCCTTGATGCCGCGGTGGGTCAGGTAGCGGTTGAAGCGCGCCTGCTGGATCGCGGCGAGCGGGCCGAGGCCCATCGACACGGTCGGGAACTCCCACAGCCAGGGCAGCCGCCGCGGGTGCGGGTAGGACGGCAGACCGTCGCCGCCGGCCTCCTGGCGGAAGTTGTCCAGCTGCCGCTCGGTCAGCCGGCCGTCGAGGAACGCGCGGGCGTAGATGCCGGGGGAGGCGTGGCCCTGGACGTACAGCTGGTCGCCGGAGCCGTCGCCCTCCTTGCCGCGGAAGAAGTGGTTGAAGCCGGTCTCGTACAGCCAGGCCGCGGAGGCGAAGGTGGCGATGTGGCCGCCCAGACCCAGCCGGCTGCCGCGGGTCACCATGGCGGCGGCGTTCCAGCGGTTCCATCCGGCGATGCGCCGCTCCATCTCCAGGTCACCGGGGAGCTCGGGCTCCGCGGCGGTCGGGATGGTGTTGATGTGCTCGGTCTCCAGCAGCGACGGCACCGCGAGACCGGACGCCTGCGCGTGGTCGAAGGTGCGGCGCATCAGGTACGCCGCGCGATCGGGGCCGGCGGCGTGGGTGACCGCGTCGAGTGAGGCGGCCCATTCGCCGGTCTCCTCCGGGTCCGGGTCCGGCAGGTGATCGAGCGCGCTCAGCGTGGCGTCGGTCATGGTGAACGCCTCCCAGTTGGTTCCGTGCGGGCAGGGGTGTCCCCGTGTCTCACAGAGTAAGACTGATCGATGATCGATCAAATACCTTGTGACGAGGGTCACAAAGGGGAGCTCCGGCCTTACGGGCGGGGTGTTCCGGGCCGGCGTCAGCCGCCCTGCGGGGCACAGCCCAGCACATGCTCCTTGACCAGCTCACCGACCCGCGGGTCGTCCCTGCGGAAGGCCTCCACCACCGCCTGGTGCTCCTCGGCGTACAGCCGCTGCCGGGTGCCCAGCCAGCGGATCGACAGCGCCGTCCACACCTCGATGCCCAGCGACTCCCAGGTGTGCAGCAGCACGCTGTTGCCGGAGGCGCGCACCAACTCGCGGTGGAACGCCACGGTGTGCCGTACCTGCGCCCCGGCGTCGCCCTCCTCGTCCGCCTCGTGCAGCAGCGCGACCTCGGCCTCCAGCGCCGACAGGTCGTACCGCAGGCGCGGCGCCGCCAGCTCCGCGGCGATCTGCTCCAGGCCCGCCCGCACCGGGTAGATCTCCTCCAGGTCCCCGGCGGTCAGCCGGCGCACCCGCACCCCCTTGTTCGGGGCGGACTCGATCAGCCGCATGACCTCCAGCTCCCGCAGCGCCTCCCGTACGGGCGTCTGGCTGACCTCCAGCTCGGTGGCGATGCCCCGCTCGACGATCCGCTCCCCGGGCTTCCACCGCCCGCTGACGATGCCGTCCACGATGAACTCGCGGATCTGCTCGCGCAGAGAGCGGACGACGGGCGGCGCCATGGGTACTCCTCCGGAAAAGGGCAGCTGACTAGACGATACGGCGACGGCGCCCTCCGGCGGTCCCGTACGGCGGCACCGGGTGCCGCCGCGCCCTCCGGCGAGGACGACTTCCACGCCGCCCTCGGCCAGCACCTTGAGGACCAGGCCGAAGCGGCTGTCCGGCTCCCCGTGGGAGTTCAGCGTCCCGCCCAGCGCCCGGCGGGCGACCGCGGAATCCCGCCACACCAGGGTGCACGGGGTGGTGACCCCGAAGCCGCCGCGGAGGCAGTCGGCCAGGGCGTCCGCATTGCATCCGAGGTAGCCGCCCGGACCGTTCATCGCCTCACTCGGCGCGAGGTAGAGGCCGGGCTCGTCAGTGACGTGCCGGCCGTCGTGCACGAGCCCGGCGGGCCGCGCCGGACGCGGGTCCGCGCAGCCGCGGTCCCGGACGAGGCCCAGCCACAACGACCGGTCACGGGTGGCGTACCCGGACCAGGTACCGGACTCCGCCGGGGGCCCGGCGAGCCACCGGTCCCACAGCGCCCGGGCGCGAGCCGGGAAGGGCACCCACACGCCGTCGGTGAGGCCGACGTCGACGAGCCCGGGGCCGAGTGCGTTCCATGGCGGCCGGTGTGCGGTGGGGGACGGTGTGAGGCCTGCTCGTACGGTCGTGCAGGCCGGCGTCGCCCTCGACCCGCCAGCGGCGGACCCACTTGTGAGCCGTGACGCGCGATATCCCCATCTCAGCCGCGACATGAGCGACCGGTCGGCCCGAGCAGACACGCTCGACCAGCAGCCGCCTGCCATGAACGGTCAGCCGGGCATTACGGTGGGACACGAAGACCTCCGGTGTGGTGCAGTCCTAGACAGCTCCACCACACCGGAGGTCTTCGCCTTGATCAAGCCCGGGCCGGTGTCAACAACGCTCGTGATCAATACACCTAGGGCCCGGTGTCCGTCGTGGATCAGCAGCCCCGCCGCGAGGCAGGGTTCGCCGGGCGGTTCGGGCCACCCGTCCACGGCGTCCAGGAACACGTCCCACGCGGCGGGCGCGCCGGGGCGACGGCGGTGACCCGTGATCCGTGCGTCCTCCAGTCGCCACGGCGCGTGCGGGTCGTCGAACGGATCCGGCGCGGCGTGCCGCCCGCAGTCCCGCGGGCTCACCCAGAGGTCACCGAGGAATCCCGTGCCCCTCCCCGTCCAGGACGTCGAGCAGCGGGCCGGACGGTTCGCACGCGACGAGCTGGTGCGGACGCCGGTACGGGTCCACGAGCAGCCCCGACACCCGCGCGCACACGCCCCACAGCAGGCCGTCCCCGGACCGGGACAGGGCGAAGCCCGGACGGTCCCCGCGCTCGACGCCCCGCGGCCGGTGCCGCCGCATGCTCCCCCCTGCTCCCCCCCTGGAGGATCTACCGGCCGAGATCGTAGGCGACCGTCACCGGCGCGTGGTCGGACCAGCGCTCGGGGTGCGTGTCCGCGCGCTCGACCCGGGTCTGCGAGGCCCGGGCCGCCAGGCCGCGGGTCGCGACGTGGAGGTCGATGCGCCAGCCGCTGTCGTTGTCGAAGGCGCGGCCGCGGTAGGACCACCACGTGTACGGGCCCTCGCCCTCCGGGGTGAGGTGGCGCACGACGTCGGTGTACCCGGCCTCGTCGTAGACGCGGGAGAGCCACGCCCGCTCCTCGGGGAGGAAGCCGGCGTTCTTCTGGTTGGCCCGCCAGTTCCTGAGGTCCCGCTCGGTGTGCGCGATGTTCCAGTCACCGCAGATCAGCACCTCGCGGCCGGCGGCGGCGGCCTTCTCCCGCAGCTTGACCATGTGCTCCAGGAACGCGGCCATGAAGCGCTCCTTCTCCTCCTGCCGCTCCGTGCCGACCTCGCCCGAGGGGAGGTAGAGGCTGGCGACCGTCACGCCGGGCAGGTCGATCTCCGCGTAGCGGCCGGAGCCGTCGAACTCCTCCGAGCCGAAGCCGATCCGGCTCGCGGACGGTTCCTGCCGCGAGTAGAGGGACACCCCGGCCCGGCCCTTCGCGGCCGCCGGGGCGTGGAGCACGTGCCAGCCCTCGGGGGCACGGACCTCCTCGGGCAGCTGCGCGGCCTCGGCGCGGACCTCCTGCAGGCACACCACGTCGGCCGTGGTCGCCTCCAGCCAGGGGAGGAAGCCCTTTTTGGCCGCGGCGCGCAGCCCGTTCACGTTCACGGTGGTCACGGTGAGCATGACGGGGACGATACCGGCCCGCCGGAGGGTGCCCGTACCGGGGCGTAGGCCGCACACCCGTACGATGTGCGGGTGGAGATCCGGAAGACGCCCTACGACCACCCCGACGCCGTGCTGCTGACCGAGCAGGTGCAGCAGGAGTACGTCGTGCGGTACGGCGGCCCCGACGAGACGGCGATGGACCCCGACCACTTCGACGGCCCGCAGGGCGAGTTCATGGTCGGTTACCTCGACGGCGCCCCCGTGGCGACCGGCGGCTGGCGCGGTCAGGACGCCTCCCCGGAGGGCTTCGAGGACGGCGACGCCGAGGTCAAGCGCATGTACGTGGTGCCGCAGGCCCGGGGCCGGGGCTTCGCACGCCGGATGCTCGCCGCACTGGAGGCCGGCGCCGCCGCGGCGGGCCGCACCCGGATGGTGCTGGAGACGGGGCAGATGCAGCCGGAGGCGATCGCCCTGTACGCCTCCTGCGGCTACACGCCGGTGACCAAGTTCGGCCACTACAAGGACAGTCCGCTCAGCGTGTGCCTGGGCAAAACGCTCCGGGCACCGGCCGAGGAGGCCGTTCCCGCGTAGCCTTGGTCCGTGATCGAGGACAGCGCGTCCGCCCGGCTCGCGGCGGGCAAGTACCTACTGGTGACCACCTACCGGCGGGACGGCCGTACCGTCGCCACCCCGGTCTGGGTGGTCCGCGACGGTGAGGCGGTCGGTGCCTGGACCGCGGCGGACTCCGGCAAGGTCAAGCGGATCCGCAACCGTGCCGACGTGCTGGTCGGCCCCTGCGACGTACGCGGCAACCCCACCGGGGAGCAGGTGCCCGCGCGCGCCGAGATCCTCGGACCGCAGGAGACCGAGCGCTACCGTTCCCTGGTCGCCCGCAAGTACGGCCTGCTCGGCCGGCTGACCCTGTTCGGCAGCCGGCTGCGCCGCGGCCGCGAGGGCACGGTGGGCGTGCGGATCACCCTCACGTGAGCGGCGGTGCGCCGCGGCAGGGCGCCTGCACGGTGAGCGTCTGCCGCGACTGCTGCTGCGGTACGGAGAAGGTCCCCGGCGTCGACCACGACGCTCAACTCGACCTGCTCCGGCGGGAACTCGCCGGGGTCTGCCGGGTACGCGTCACCGAGTGCCTCGACGTGTGCGAACAGGCCAACGCCGTCGTCGTGCAGCCCTCGCCGGAGGGGCGCGCGGCCGGAGGCCGGCCGGTCTGGCTCGGCCTGGTCAACGATCCCGGCGCCCTCGGCGACATCGTCGCGTGGGTGCGCGCCGGGGGACCGGGCCGCGCCGTACCGCCCGACGTCCTGGACCTCTACGCCATCGAACCGCCGGGCGGCCGTACCGTGGGCTCTGTGGACGCGGCGGGCTGAGCGGGCCGGAAACGCCGCCGGGAGGCCCGGGACACGGCAGGGGCCGTACGGGCTTCGTTGCCCGTACGGCCCGTGAACCGGCCGTGCCGGAGGGTCAGTCGATACCGCGCAGGATGTGCGGTTCGTTCAGATCGTCCTCGTAGCCGGCCAGTCGGATCGGTGCCGACCTGGCCCAGACGTCCAGGTTCCGCACCTCCCGCTGTTGCGCGGGCTGATCGTCAGGCTCCTTGGGGAGCTGGTTCCGCTTTGACTTCTCGGGTGTCACCGCGCACTCCTTCGTGTCGGGTGAGCCGGACGCCGGCCCGGCCGCTGCCGGACGCCGACCGCCCGGTCGGGCTGATGGCTGAGCGGACGCGGTGGCGCCGGTTGCGGAACCGGGCGGGGACCGCGGTGGGCGGTTCCTCCCGGGGCGGAGGCAGGGGGTGTTGGTGCTCCCCCGAGGGCCTTTCCGTCGGGAGAAGCCTATGCCCGGACGCGGGGTGCCACCATCCCAATACGGCGCGCCGCGGCGACGGCCACCCTTCCCGCGTACGCCGGGCGGTCGTCACCCGGTGTTCAACCGCTGCGCCGTACCGCCCCGGGACGGGCGCAGGAGAGGGTCGCCCACACCGCGCGACCGGTGCCGTGCGCCGGCGGACGCACGCCCCAGCCTTGGGCCAAATGGGCGACGAGGGCGAGCCCGCGGCCGTTCTCGTCGGCGTCGGCGGCCGCGCGTGCCTGCGGACCCGCGGGCCCGCGCCCTTCGTCGACGACCTCGATGTGCAGCGTGCCGCCCGCCGTCCAGAGCAGGCACGCGACGTGGTCGCTGCCGCTGTGCACGACCGCGTTGGTGAAGAGTTCGCTCACCACGAGGCCGGCGTCGTCGCCCAGTTCCTCCAGGCCCCAGCTGCTGAGCGCGGAACGCACCTGGCGCCGCGCGACGCCGACCGACGAGGCCTGCGCCGGCAGTCGGAGCCGGAAGGTGTCCCGGGCGCTGAGGGCAAAGAGCACACACGCAACTATGGCCACTGCTTGCACAGAAGGCAAGGGTCATTCTGCAAATTGCACAATCGCCAGTATCAGGGTGTGGGTTCCATTCCTGACATGGCACACTGCTGCCATGCGTGAGTTGCGACGTGGGTGAGGCGAAGGCGAGCGGGGCGCCGACCGTCCTCCGCGTGATCCTCGGCAAACGCCTCCAAGACCTGCGGGAGAAGGCGGGTTGCTCGTACGAACAGGCCGCGCGCGAGCTGGACGTCACCCATGCCACCGTGCGCCGGATGGAGAAGGCCGAGGTCGGCCTGCGCATCCCGTACGTGGAGAAGCTGCTGGCGCTGTACGGCGTCGACGCCGCCGAGGCGGCGACCTTCATCGACCTCGCCCGGCAGGGCAACCGCCCCGGCTGGTGGCACCGTTACCGTGACGTCCTGCCGTCCTGGTTCAGCGCCTTCGTCAGCCTCGAGGGCGAGGCGGCCATCATCCGCGCCTACGAGCCGCACTACGTCCCCGGCCTGCTGCAGACCGAGGACTACGCCCGCGCCGTGCTGAAGGCCGGACGCCCGGGCGCCTCCGAGGAGGAACTCGAGCGCCTGGTCGCGCTCCGCCGGGAACGGCAGGCGCTGATCGCCCGGCCCGAGGCCCCGCTGCTGTGGGTGGTGATGGACGAGACCGTGCTGCGCCGCCCCATCGGCAGTCCCGGCATCATGCGCGCCCAGCTGGACCGGCTGGCCGAGGCTTGTGAGCTGCCGCAGGTGAGACTGCAGATCATGCCCTTCGACGCCGGGCCGCACCCGGCGATGTACGGGCCTTTCCACATCTTCCGGTTCCAGATCCGCGAGCTGCCGGACGTCGTGTTCACCGAGAGCCTGGTGGGCGCCGCCTACCTGGACGACGTGGACGACGTCTCGGCGTTCCTCGAGGCCCTCGACCGGATGTGCGCGCAAGCCGCGCCGGCACACAGCACCGCAGCCATCCTCGATGGCATCCGCAAGGAGATCTGACATACATGGACGACCGCATATACAACGGCATGCGCGCCGTCGACCTCGGTACCGAGGGCTGGCACAAGCCGTGGAGCGGCGGCAACGGGGGAAGTTGCGTGGAGGCCATGAAACTGGCCGACGGCAGGGTCGCGCTGCGGCAGTCCACCGACCCCGACGGGCCGGCCCTCATCTACACGGACCACGAGATCAGGATGTTCATCCAGGGCGCCAAGGACGGGAAGGCCGACTTCCTGCTGTCCTGAGCCCCCGCATTGACATCTTCGAGTGAACCCAGCCCGCGCGGGCAACCGCGACGACCGACGGGCTGTCTCCAGCGGTAATCCGCCGGACGGACGGGACAAGGGGAGCAGCATGACCGGACAACTCGGACCGCTGTACGAACCGG
Source organism: Streptomyces sp. PA03-1a (assembly GCF_033792805.1). Lineage (NCBI taxonomy): Bacteria > Bacillati > Actinomycetota > Actinomycetes > Kitasatosporales > Streptomycetaceae > Streptomyces > Streptomyces sp. PA03-1a. Next base: position 2,715 of record NZ_JARAVO010000142.1, on the reverse strand, counting down.
GAGTGGCCTACGTGCGCATCGCCGCTGCCGACGCGGCGACCGCCCACAGGGTCGCCGACGTCATCGCCTCCCGGTATCCGGGGACCCGCCCGCCGCGGGTCACCACGCATGCGGACGGGTTGGTGGAGTTCGACCTGTACACGTACACCCTGGAGGAGGTCAGCCCCTCGGGTCCGTACGACGCCCAGGGCCCGGAGAGCTGCTAGCCGGGCCCCGGGTGCCGCGCTTGCGCCGGATCAGCCCTGACCCGGGTGGAGGACGACCTTGGTGTAGCCCTCGATCCGCTTGTCGAACTTCTCGTAGGCCGACGGCGCGTCCGTCAGGGGCAACTCGTGGGAGACCACGAAGCTCGGACGGGCGCGGCCCTCGATGATCATGTCGCGCAGCTGCCGGTTGTAGCGCTTGACGTTGCACTGCCCGGTGCCCAGCCGTAGGCCCTTCTCGAAGAGCCGGCCGATGGCGACCAGCAGCCGGCCGCTCTTGGCCTGCTCGTCCGGGCCGCCGGGGTCGGACGGCACGTACAGGCCCGGGATGCCCAGGGCACCGGTGGGGCGCACGGTGTCGATCAGGGAGTTCAGCACCGCCGCGGGCTCCTCGCGGCCCGCGCCGCCGGCCTGGGCCTGGTAGCCGACCGCGTCGACGCCCTTGTCGGTGCCCTCGCCCTGGGTGTGCTCCTTGATCTGGTCCACCGGACTGCCCTTGGTGAAGTCGATCGGGACCGCGCCGATCTCCTCGGCCTTCTGCAGCCGTTCCGGCACGCGGTCCACGACGAACACCTTGGCCGCCCCGCGCAGCATCGCCGAGTACGCGGCCATCAGCCCAACCGGGCCACCGCCGTACACCGAGACGCTCTCGCCGGGGGAGACCTGGGCGAGCTCACAGCCGTGGTACCCGGTCGGGAAGATGTCGGCGAGGAGCACGAAGTCGGACTCGTTGGCGGTGCCGTCCGGCAGTTTCAGACAGTTGAAGTCCGCGTACGGTACGCGCACGTATTCCGCCTGACCGCCCGGCCAGGGGCCCATGGCCACATAGCCGTAAGCGCCTCCGGCGAACCCCGGATTGACCGTCAGGCAGTAGCCGGTGAAACCCGCCGAGCAGTTCTTGCAGAATCCGCAGGCGACGTTGAAGGGCATGACCACGCGGTCGCCCTGCTTGAGGGTGGTGACACCCTCGCCGACCTGGTCGATGATGCCCAGGTTCTCGTGGCCGAACACGATGCCGGGCTCCGCGGCGGTCCGGCCCTCGTACATGTGCAGGTCGGAGCCGCAGATCGCGGTCGACGTCACCCTGACGATCACGTCGTTGGGGTGCTGCAGGCGTGGATTGTCGACTTCCTCGACGGCTACTTCGAACGGTCCTTTGTAGACGACGGCCTTCACGTGGACACCTCCGATTGGTGTCTGATTCGCGGCTTACGTGACCTATTTCTCATGCTGCCCCCTTGGGCAGTGCGAGACAAGCCAGCTATTCTTCACGTGGAATATGGCGATTTGTGATTGACCGCGAGGAAAGGCGGGAAGAATGGCCCACCGCTCAGGAACGCTGCTCGTCCCCGTGCCCGGCCTGTCCGGCACGGTGTACCCGGTGGGCACGCGCGTGGCCATCAGCGGACGGGGCTCGGCCGTCGACGCCTTCGTGGACGGCGACTGGCTGCCGCTGTCGTGGTGGGAGTTCGCAGAGGGCCGCAACGACGACGTGTACGAGGGCCCCACCGCCTGACGTCCCTCCCGTGCCCGTGACGCCGCTTCGGCAGCCGTCGCAGGGCGACGAGTTACCCAGCCGGTAACGGCAACTCGCCCAGCGGGCCACCGAGGTCGGCGTCCTCGCGGACCATGACCGGTTTGTGGTGGCCGAGTTGGGGGCGCGGGTGCTTCCCTCGGCCGCCGTGACGGCGGCGATCACCGCAGGCACCTTCCCGCCACCGGTCAGCGCGCCGCCACGGCCTGTGTGCCCAGCCCCGCGAGCCGCGCCAGTCGGCGGTGCGAGTCCAGCAGTGCCGACCGGTCGTAGCCGGCCGTGGTGACCAGCACCTCGTCCGCCCCGGTGCGTCCGACCAGGCCCGACAGCGCGGCCGTCACCTCGGCCTCGGTGCCGTGGACGCCCCCCGACAGCGTCCCCTCGAACACGTCGCGCTCGCGCGCCGTCATGTGCCTGGCCAGCACCTCGTCCGGCGGCGCCAGCGGCGGGAATTCGCCCTGCGTACGCGAGTGCGCCAGCGACCAGGCCTCCGACACCAGAAGCCGCCGCGCGGCCTCCGTCGTCTCCGCGACGGACACGGTCGTCGACACCACGACGTACGGCCGCGCCGCCCCCGCCGAGGGCCGGAACGCCGCGCGGTAGCCCTCGATCGCCTCCCGCATGCGCTCCTCGCCCCGCACCGCGGCGATCACCAGGGGGAGCCCGAAGGCCGCCGCCGTGGCCGCTCCCGCGCCGCTGGCCAGTACGAACGCCGGGACGCGCATCCCCTCCGGCGGCCGCGCGTGCACCGCGCCGGGGCCAGCCGTGCCGGTGAAGTAGCCGAGCAGCTCCGTCAGCAGTTCCTCGAAGTCCCCGGCGGCCTGGGCATCGCGTCCCAACGCCCGGCGCACTCCGTCCGTGAAGCCCACCGACCGCCCCAGCCCCATGTCGATCCGCCCGGGGAACAGCGACTCCAGCACCCCGAACTGCTCCGCCACCACCAGCGGCCGGTGGTTGGGCAGCATGACCCCGCCCGTG
>NZ_JARAVO010000141.1:0-24078 GCF_033792805.1 Streptomyces sp. PA03-1a | reverse complement strand
ATACCCGCCTCCTCCTGCACGCGGGCATGCTGAGGGGCCCGGCATACCTCCCCCCTCTTGCCGGGCCCCTCAGCATGCCCGCGTGCAGGAGGAGGCGGGTATCCGCCACGGCGGATTCACGCCGCACGGAAGCGGTGCGCAAGCGGTTGCGGCACCGGTAGACCTCCTGTGCATGACATTCGCCCACCCCCCAAGTGCCCGAGACGCACGACCCGTTCGGGCTGCCCGTCATGCCCTGCTGACCGCGACCGCCACCGCGTGCGCGCTGGTCGGCGGCACCCTCGTGCTGCCCGCCCCGACCGCCGCGGCGGTCCCGGTCAAGGACCCGGCCGCGTCGGTGCCGCGCGCCGCCGCCCACGACATCACCCTCGTCACCGGTGACGTCGTGCACTTCACCGACCGGCCCGGTACCGCGCAGGACACCGTCACCGTGGACCGCCCCGAGGGCGCGACCGGGGGCGTGAAGATCCAGCAGAGCGGCGGCCGCCTCTCAGTGGTCCCCGACGAGGCCGAGGCCCTGCTGACCGCGGGCAGGCTCGACCGCCGGCTGTTCGACGTGACCACGCTGGTGGCGATGGGGTACGACGACACCCGCACCGGCGGGGTCCCGCTGATCGCCACCTATCGGGGCGGCGTGACGGCACCCGCGGGCAGCACGGTCGAGCGCCGTCTGCCCAGCATCGACGGTGCCGCGCTGCGGGCCGCCAAGGCCACCGCCCGCACCTTCTGGAAGGACGTCGCCGGCACCGCGCCCCGGGCCCGGTCGCTGGACGGGGGCGTCGAGAAGCTGTGGCTGGACGGCCGGGTGGAGGCCGACCTCGCGGAGTCCGTGCCGCAGATCAACGCCCCGCAGGCGTGGGCGGAGGGCTACGACGGCACCGGGCGGAAGGTCGCCGTGCTCGACACCGGCGTGGACGACACCCACCCGGACCTCAAGGGGCGGATAGCCGCCGAGCGGAGCTTCGTACCGGACCAGGCGGTCGCCGACGGCAACGGCCACGGCACGCACGTCGCGTCCACGGTCGCGGGCGACGGCTCGACCTACCGAGGCGTCGCGCCCGGCGCCGAACTGCTGGTGGGCAAGGTGCTCTCCGACGAGGGCTACGGCGAGGACTCCTGGATCATCGCGGGCATGGAGTGGGCGAAGGCCCAGGGCGCCGACGTGGTGAGCATGAGCCTCGGCTCCCAGGTGCCGGACGACGGGACCAGCCCCATGGCCCAGGCCGTCGACACGCTGTCCGCCGACGGTGGGCCGCTCTTCGTCATCGCGGCGGGCAACTCCTACGGGGAGTTCACCATCGGGGCGCCCGGCTCGGCCGCGTCCGCCCTGACGGTCGCCTCCGTCACCAAGTCCGACGAGCGCTCGGACTTCTCCAGCATGGGCCCGCTGACCGGCAGTTACGGCCTCAAGCCGGACATCTCCGCGCCCGGTTCCGACATCACCGCCGCCAAGCCCGGCGGCGGGTACCAGACGATGTCCGGGACCTCGATGGCCACCCCGCACGTCGCCGGGGCGGCGGCCGTCCTCAAGCAGCGCCACCCCGACTGGTCCGGGCGGCAGCTGAAGGACGCGCTGATGAGCTCGTCCACGCCGCTCACCGGCTACACCCCCTACCAGCAGGGCACCGGCCGGGTGGACGTGCTGAAGGCCGTCGACGGCACGGTCCAGGCCACCGGTTCCGTCGCGACCGCCTTCTACGACTGGCCGCACGGCGCCGACGACCCGGTCGCCACCCGCACCGTCACCTACCGCAACACCGGCACGGAGGGCGTCACCCTCGACCTGGCGACCGACGCCGACGCGGCCGCCTACACGCTCTCGGCGCCGTCGGTCACGGTTCCCGCCGGGGGCACCGCCGACGTCACGCTGCGCCTCGACCCGTCCGCGGTGGAACCCGCCACGACCTTCTCCGGCCAGGTCCTGGCCACCGACCGGGCCACCGGCACCCTCGTGGCGCACACCGGTTTCGCCCTGGTCAAGGAGCAGGAACTCTACGACTACACGGTCGAGCTGAAGGACCGGGACGGCAAGCCCGCCTCCGGCACGGTGTACCTGGGCGTGGAGAACGACTTCTACCAGTACCAGTACGCCGTCGACGGCCGGCGCACCCTGCGCCTGCCCCCGGGCACGTACACCGCGTACACCTACATGGACGTCCCGGGCGACGAGCCGGACTCGCTGGGCCTGGCCTTCCTGTCCGCGCCGCGTACGGTGCTGGACGAGCCGGCCACCGTCTCGCTCGACGCGAGCAGGGCGCGGACGATCAGTGCGTCCGTGCCCAAGGACACGGCGGACACGCAGCGGCAGATGGACTTCGCGGTGGTCTCCGCCGCCGGCGGGGTCGTCCGCAGCGGCTACCAGGTGCCCCTGAAGTACGACACGCTGTGGGCCCAGCCGACCGGCAAGGTCACCGGCGCCTCCATGAGCTTCTCCACCCGCTGGCGGCTGGCCGAGAAGCAGGTCGCCGTCGACTCCGTGGACGACCTCGTCGTCCAGGCCGGCAGCACCCTGCGGGAGGGCAGGCGCGAGCTCGCCACGGTGTACGCGGGCCACGGCGCGGCCGCCGACTACGCCGGACTGGACGCGAAGGGCAAGGCCGTCGTGGTGGACCGCTCCGACGCGGTCGCCCCGGCCGACCGCGCGGCCGCGGCGGTGGCCGCCGGTGCCGCCCTGCTGATCGTCGTCAACGACGGCGACGGCAGGCTCAGCGAGTACTACGGCGAGGCCGCCGGGCTGCCCGTCGTCTCCGCCATGCGCGGCGACCGCGAGCGCGTCCTGCGCAAGAGGGTCACCGTCACCCAGCGCGCCCACGGCCGCTTCCTGTACGACCTGGTCTCCCAGCACGACGGCGCCATCCCGGACCGCTCCCTGGCCTACGCCCCGGACCCGGACCGCGACCTCGCCCGGGTCGAAGCCACTTACTACGGCCGGACGAAGGCCCCGGGCGGTGGCTTCCGCTACAACATCCCCTCCTACGGCCCCGGCTTCGGCTTCGGCGAGCGCGAGAGCTACCCCTCGCTGCGCACCGAGTGGCTGACCCCGCTGCGCGGCGCGGCCTTCTGGTACGAGGACCACTCCGTCCTCGGCCCGCAGGACGAGACCCTGCAGGAGATGCGCAGCGGCAACGACCGCGTGACGGCCGGCCGTCACTACCGCACCGAGTGGTTCGCCCCCGTCCAGCGCCCGCGCCTCGGCCAGGGCTTCTGGGGCCCCAGCCGTGACGCCGCCGGTGGCCTGCAGTTCAACATCACGCCGTGGACGGACTCGGGCGCCGGCCACTCCGGATCCATGCCGGACGACGAGTACGACACCGGCACCATCGCGCTGTACCAGGGCGACACGCTGCTGCGGAAGTCCGCCGGCCGGGCGCTGTACCTCTTCGACCCGGTCCCCGCGCAGACCCTGCCGTACCGCCTCGTCCTGGACGCCTCGCGCGACGCCGGCCGCTGGCGCACCTCGGTGCGCAGCCGTACGGAGTGGGGCTTCCGCTCCGGCGCGGTCCCGGACGGCGTCTGGGAGCAGGACATCGAGCTGCTCCAGCTGGACTACGACGTCACCACGGACCTCGCCGGCGACGTGCGGGCCGGCGCCAAGGTGCCGCTCGGCCTGTCCGCCGCCACCCAGGAGTGGCTCGACGACGTGACGCGGGCCACGTCCGCGACGCTGTCCGTGTCGTACGACGACGGGAGGACCTGGCGGCCCGTGCCCCTGCGGCGTGCCGCCGGCGGCACCGGCCACTGGTCGGCCGAGCTGCGAACTCCCCGTACCCCGGGCGGGTTCGTGTCCCTGCGGGCCACGGCCTCCGACGGCCGGGGCGGCACGGTGGAGCAGGAGGTCGTCCGGGCGTTCGGCCTGAGCTGATCCGGTCCGGTACGGGGTCGGAGGGAGCGGTCATGAGCACCCCCTCCGACCCCGTATGATTGTCCTGCACGCGCCGCTAGCTCAACTGGCAGAGCAGCTGACTCTTAATCAGCGGGTTCGGGGTTCGAGTCCCTGGCGGCGCACAGCGAGAGGGCGCCCCTCCTTCGGGAGGGGCGCCCTTCGTCGTGTTCCGGTGGGCGTCATGCCTCGTGCGCCGGACGGCCCCGGGCCTCAGAGGGCCAGTGACAGCAGCACCGGCGCCGCGCGTTCGTTGAGGGTGTCGGCCGCGCCCTTGAGGCGGTGGGCCTGGGTGACGGGGAGGGAGAGGGCGAGGCAGCCGACCGTCCTGCCGACGGTGATCGGGATGGCGGCGCAGACCGTGCCGATCGCGTACTCCTGCAGGTCCAGGGTGGGAGCGCTGGCCGGCTGGCTCTCCAGCTTGGTCAGCAGCACCTTCTCGCTGATCGTGGTCTTGGAGGTGAGCCGTACCGTCTTGTGCCGGGACAGGTGGTCGCGGCGCCCGTTGTGGTCGAGCTGGGTGAGCAGGCACTTGCCGACCGCGCTGGCGTGGGCGGCGAAGCGGAAGTCCACCCACTCGTTGACCTTGGGTGCTTCCGGGCCGTCCGCGAAGTCGACGATCTTGACCTCGCCGTCGTCGTAACGGCTGAAGTAGACGGCGGCGCCGACCTCGTCGCGCAGCGCCGCCAGGATCTTCTTGATCTTCTCGCCGAGCGCCAGGTCGCGGCTGGCGCTGCCGAGCAGGACCAGCGACTCGCCGACGGCGTAGCCGCCGCCGGGCAGCGCGTTGAGGTAGCGCTCGCGGTTGAGCATGGCGAGGAGTTGGCCGAGATAGCCGATGGGTACTCCGATCTCACGGGCGAGCTGCTCGGCGGTGACGCCGTTCCTGTGCTTGTCCACGGTCTCCAGCACGCGCAGTGCGTGCTGGACCGCGTAGACCGGCGCGACCTGTCGGTGCTCAAGCGCCACGGTGTCCCCCTACAGGTGTGACCGTTTGCGTCCTTGCTGTAGCTAGTGGTCACGGCTGCCGGGCACGACAGCGAGCCCGGCAGCTGGGCCGGATTCCACGATAGCCTCAATGCGGTTTGCAGTAGAGCCCGTTGAAGCTTTATGTGGGCGGCCGCAGGCGTATACGCAGGAACGGGCCACTCTGGCATATGCCAACGGCACGGCCCACTTTTCCTCAGAGCACCGCACCGAGGAATTCCCGGGTCCTGTGGTGCTCCGGGGAGCCGAAAATGCGCTCCGGCGGACCCGACTCGACGACCCGTCCGCCGTCGAACATCAGTACGCGGTCCGAGACGTCCCGGGCGAACCCCATCTCGTGGGTGACGCAGAGCAAGGTGATGTCCGTGCTGCGGGCGACGTCCCTGAGCACGTCCAGCACCCCGGCCACCAGTTCGGGGTCGAGCGCCGAGGTCACCTCGTCCAGCAGCAGGATGTCGGGCCGCATCGCCAGCGCGCGGGCGATGGCCACCCGCTGCTGCTGGCCGCCGGAGAGCCGGGTGGGGTGGGCGTCCTGCTTGTCGGCCAGGCCCACCAGCTCCAGCAGCCCGCGGGCGCGCTCGGCGGCCTCGTCCCGGTCCAGGCCGAGGACGTGCACCGGGGCCTCGGTGACGTTGTCCAGCACCTTCATGTTCGGGAAGAGGTTGAAGTGCTGGAACACCATGCCGATCCGGCGGCGCGTGCCGCGCAGGTGCCTCTCGTCGGCCGGCACGAGCCGGCCGCCGCGGCCCGGCATGTGCGAGAAGGGCTCGCCGTCCACGTGGATGACGCCCTCGGTGGGCCGCTCCAGGGTCATCAGCAGCCGCAGGATGGTCGTCTTGCCCGAACCGCTCGGGCCGATCAGGGTGACGCGCTCACCGCGCCGGACCTCCAGGTCGAGGTGGTCCAGCACGGTGTTGTCCCCGTACCGCTTGACCACCTGGTCGAAGCGGACGGCGGGCGCCGCCGGGCCGGACTTGGCGGGGGTGGGGGACTCGTCAGTGAGCAAGGCGCTTCTCCAGCTTCCGCATGAGGACCGAGGTGGGGCAGCTCGCGACCAGGAAGATCACGGCGGCGATGGTGAACGCCTCCAGGTAGGCGAAGTGGTCACTGCCGAAACGATTCGCCTCGTGCACCATCTCGTCGACGGTGATGACCGACAGGAACGGTGTCTCCTTGAACATCGAGATCACGTAGTTGCCGAGGGCCGGCACGATCTTCCGCACCGCCTGCGGCAGCACCACGGCGGACCAGGTGCGCGCCCGCGGCAGCGACAGCGCGACCGCCGCCTCCCACTGCCCCCTCGGCACCGCCTCGATGCCCGCCCGGTACACCTCCGAGGTGTACGTCGCGTAGTGCACGCCCAGCACGGTGATGCCGATCACCAGCGGGTCCAGTCCCGGGACCAGCACCCACACCGCGAAGAGCTGGATCATCACCGGAGTGGAGCGCACGAACTCCACGACCGCCCGCAGCGGCAGCGTCACCCAGCGGCTGGGGGTGCGCCGCAGCACCGCGATGCCCAGACCCAGCGTGACGGCGAGCAGCGAGCCGAGCACCGTGGCCAGCAGGGTGATCCCGAAGCCGTGCAGGATCAGCGGCAGGCCCTCGCGGGCCGTCTCCCAGTCCCACATCAGACCCGACCTCCCGCCGGCTGTCCGAGCCGCGCCTTGGCCACGGCCTCCAGGCCGTTCATGGCCAGTGTCAGCGCGTACGCGAGGACGAAGTAGATCACCAGGAGCAGCAGGTACGCCGTCGCGGTGTCGCCCGTCGTCGAACGGAGCTGGTCCATCTGGAAGGTGACGTCCGAAATGGTGATCAGCGACATCAGCGGGGTGCACTTCAGCAACTGGATCAGCAGGTTGTTGAACGGCGGGATCATCTGCGGCCAGGCCTGCGGCAGGACGACCAGGCGCATCCGCTGCCACGGCGTCATGCTCAGCGCGACGGCCGCCTCCCGCTGCCCGCGGGGCACGGCGTCCAGGGCGCCCCGGACGACCTCCGAGCCGTACGCCCCGTAGTTGAGCCCGAAGGCGACCACGGCGCAGGCGAGCGGCACGAGCTTGAAGCCGAGGATCGGCAGCGCGAAGAACAGCCAGAACAGCTGGACGTACAGCGAGGTGCCGCGGAAGAACTCCACGACCACCCGGGAGGTCCCGCGCACGGGCATCCGCCGCGAGCGCGCCATGAAGCCGAGGACGAAGGCGATCAGCAGCGCGAGCGCCGCGCCGAGGACGGTGGCCTGCACGGTGACCCACAGACCCGCGCCCACACTGGGCAGCGAGTGCGTGAACTGCGTGAAGCCGGACATGGATTCACCGGCGAGGTCACCGGCGGGGAAGGGGTACGAGGACAAGGCGCCGCCTCACGCCGCGCACAGCTGCGCCGTGCGCAGCGTCGCCGGCGGGACCTCCGCCTTGGTGAAGCCGTACTTCCCGATGAGGGACGTGTAGCGGCCGGGGTCGGCGGTGATCTTCTTGAGTTCCTTGTTGAACGCGTCGCGCAGGTTCGTCGCGTCCCGCCGGAACACCGCGCCGCCCGGGCTGTACTGCTTGCGGCCGCCGACCACCGGCAGGAAGGGGTCGAGCACCTCCACCGCGGCGCCCTTGTTGGTGCGGGCCAGCCAGCGCAGCGAGATCCCGGTCAGCGCGAAGGCGTCGATCCGGCCGGCGAGCAGTGCGTCCACCCCGTCCTGCTGCTTGGCCAGGGACTTCACCGAGGTCAGCGGCACCCCGGCGGCATCCGCGTAGTCCGCCTCGACCGCCGCGCTCAGCACGCCGACGGTGACCTTCTGGCGGGCGCAGGACACCAGGTCGCTCAGCCCCTTGGGGTTGCCCGCGCGGACCATCAGGGCGGTCGGCGAGACGAACTCCGGCTCCGAGAAGATCACCTTCTGGCAGCGGTCGGGCGTGATCGCCATCCCGGCGCTGACCACGTCGAAGCGGTCGGCCGTCAGGCCCGGTATGAGCGCGCCGAAGTCGGTGAGCGTGGGCCGCAGTTCCGGCACCCCGAGCGCCGTGAAGATCTCCCGGTGGAGGGTGGGCGCCTCGCCGGACAGCTCGTCGCCGTCCCGGTACCCGTACGGCGCCTCGCCCGCGAAGCCGACCCGCACGTACCCCTGCTTCCTCAGCTTGGCCAGCAGGTCCCCGTCGCCGGTGGGCGCGCCGGTGCCGGCCTGCGTACGGCTGCACGCCGCCAGCAGCCCGGGGACCGCCACGAGACCGCCGACGCCTGCGGTACGGGAGAGGAAACCCCTGCGGGACAGGGGACTGCGCTCGGACATGGACCAGACCTCCGGTAGTTCGCTTCCGTGCGGTGCGGTGACCGCACGAGGGCCGCGCCTACCCCGGCGCACAGGGGGCATTCATGCGAATCTGGTGGGGTACCCGATGTACGGAACGTCCGCGGGAGGCAGGGAGCTGCCATGAGCGACAGCACCGAAGGGAACGGCAAGCGCGAGCAACTGGTCGTGGAGCGGGTGCCGAAGGCACTGCTCGTCGGCGGCCGCTGGCGGCCTGCGAGCGACGGGCGCGAGTACGAGGTGGAGGACCCGTCCACCGCGCGACCGCTGTGCGCCGTGCCGGACGCCGGGGCCGAGGACGCCAAGGCCGCGATGGACGCCGCGGCCGCCGCGCAGGAGGGATGGGCGGCCACGGCGCCGCGTGAGCGCGGGGAGATCCTGCGCCGGGCCTTCGAGCTCATCGTGGAGCGGCAGCAGGAACTCGCCCTCCTGATGACCCTGGAGATGGGCAAGCCGGTCGCCGAGTCCCGCAGCGAGATCCTCTACGCCGCCGAGTTCTTCCGCTGGTTCTCCGAGGAGGCGGTGCGCATCGAGGGCGGCTGGCGCACCGCGCCCGACGGCAACGGCCGGATCTGGGTGATGCGCCAGCCCGTGGGCCCGGCGCTGCTGATCACCCCGTGGAATTTCCCCATGGCCATGGGCACCCGCAAGATCGGCCCCGCCGTCGCCGCCGGCTGCACCATGATCGTCAAGCCGGCCCACCAGACGCCGCTGTCCATGCTCGCCCTCGCCGAGATCCTCGGCCAGGCCGGGTTGCCGGACGGCGTGCTCAACGTCCTCACCACCTCGCACCCCGCGGAGATCAGCGGCCCCCTGACGGAGGACCCGCGGCTGCGCAAGCTCTCGTTCACCGGTTCCACGGGCGTCGGGCAGAAGCTCATCGAGCTCAGCGCGCGACAGGTGCTGCGCACCTCCATGGAGCTGGGCGGCAACGCCCCCCTCATCGTCTGCCGGGACGCGGACCTGGAGAAGGCCGTGGAGGGCGCGGCCATCGCCAAGATGCGCAACATCGGGGAGGCCTGTACGGCGGCCAACCGGATCTACGTCCACCGCGACATGGCCGAGGCCTTCACCGGGCGCCTCGCCGAGAAGCTGGGCTCCATGGTCGTCGGCCGCGGCACCGAGCCCGGCACCCAGGTCGGCCCGCTCATCGACGGCGCGGGCCTGGACAAGGTGGACCGCCTCGTGCAGGACGCCGTCTCGGCCGGGGCCCGCGCGGTCACCGGCGGCGCCCCGCTCTCGAACCGCCCCGGGTACTTCTACCCGCCCACCGTGCTGGCCGACGTGCCGCCGGACGCGGCGATGCTCCGGGAGGAGATCTTCGGGCCGGTCGCGCCGGTCGTCACCTTCGAGGACGACGACGAGGCGATCCGGCTGGCCAACGACACCGTGTACGGCCTGGTCGGCTACGTCTTCACGGAGAGCCTGCGGCGCGGCATCCGCTACGCCGAGGAACTGGAGACGGGCATGCTCGGCCTGAACAAGGGCGTCGTCTCCACCCCCGCGGCGCCCTTCGGCGGCGTCAAGCAGTCCGGGACCGGCCGCGAGGGGGGCGCCGTGGGGATCGACGAGTACCTGGAGACGAAGTACGTGGCGGTGGACGTCTAGGCCGTGTCGTCAAATGATCGCCGGCCGCCCGAAGGGCGGGCCCAGCGGCGTCTGGTGCGGTGCATCGCAAGGCGGAGAGTTGTCCTCGTAGTGGGCTACTCGGACGATTCGACAACGTAGCGTGGGGGCACCCCCGGCCGAAGGCTGGGGGAGTGCCGTACCAGGCGTCGCTGGGCAGGCGGGCATTTGACGACACGGCCTAGGGCCCGGACCCCGCGGGGTCAGGCGCCGCCGGGCAGGCCGTACGCGTCGGCGATGAGCTCGTAGGAGCGCAGCCGCGCGGCGGGGGTGTGGGCGTTGGCCGTGATCATCAGCTCCTGCGCACCCGTGCGCCGCACCAGCGCGTCCAGGCCGTCCCGGACCGCGTCCGCCGTGCCGTGCACCACGTTGCCGAGCCAGGCGTCCACGAAGTCCCGCTCGGCCGGGCTGAACTCGTACGCCTCCGCCTCCTCCGGGGTGGGCACCAGACCGGGGCGTCCCATGCGCAGCCGCAGCATGGCCAGGGCGCCGCTGAGCACCTGCCGGCGGGCGTCCTTCTCCTCGTCCGCCGCCAGCGCCGCGACGCCGATCAGCGCGTACGGCTCGTCCAGCACCTCCGAGGGCCGGAAGGACCTGCGGTACAGCTCCAGCGCCGGTTCGGTGTTCGCCGCGGAGAAGTGGTGCGCGAAGGCGAAGGGCAGCCCGAGGACCGCGGCCATCCGGGCGCTGAAGGTGCTGGAGCCGAGCAGCCAGATCGACGGCCGCGCGGCGGACTGCACGCCGCCCGGAACGGTGCCCTGCACGGGACCGGGGATGGCGTGGATCCGGGCGTAGGGGTGGCCGTCGGGGAAGTCGTCGTCCAGGAAGCGGATGAGTTCGGACAACTGCTGCGGGAACTCGTCGGCGCCCTCGTTCAGCCGGTCGGTGCGGCGCAGCGCGGCGGCGGTGGCGCCGTCCGTGCCCGGGGCGCGGCCGAGGCCGAGGTCGATCCGGCCCGGCGCCAGGGCCTCCAGGGTGCCGAACTGCTCGGCGATGACCAGCGGCGCGTGGTTGGGCAGCATGACGCCGCCGGAGCCGAGGCGTATGCGCTCGGTGTGGGCGGCGAGGTGGGCGAGGATCACGGCGGGGGAGGAGGACGCGACCCCGGGCATCGAGTGGTGCTCGGCGACCCAGTAGCGGTGGTAGCCGCGGGCCTCGGCGAGCCGGGCCAGCGCGACACCGGCGGCGAGGGCGTCCCCCGCGGTCAGTCCGCTGCCGACGCCCGCCAGGTCGAGGACGGAGAGCGGGACGGGTGCGCTGCCGAGGGTGGTGCCTCGTACCGGGTCGTTCGTGTCCACGTTCCTGCGTCGCCTCCTGCGGCCGGTTCCTCGTCTACGGCAACGAGCAACCGGAGACCGGCTGCGGCTATTCCCCGGGGCCGGAACCGGGGGCCGGGCCGTAGCCGCGCAGCGTGGCGATCCCCTCGGGCGGCACGGGCCGCGAGTACAGCCAGCCCTGCCCGGTGTCGCAGCCGATCCGGCGCAGCCGCTCCGCCTGCTCGGCGTTCTCCACGCACTCGGCGGTGACCGTCAGGCCGAGCCGGTGGGCGAGCTGCACCAGCGCCTCGACGATCGTCTCGTCGGCCGGGTTGGGGTGCAGGCCGTCGCGGAAGCCGTGCACGAAGCTGCCGTCGAGCTTGAGCGCGGAGACCGGCAGCCGGCTGAGGTAGGCGAGGTTGGAGTAGCCGGTGCCGAAGTCGTCGATGGCGATGCGCACGCCCATCTCCTGCAGGGCGTGCAGCGCCTGCAGGGGCCGTCCGGCCGAGCCCATCACCGCCGACTCGGTGAGCTCCAGTTGCAGCAGCCCGGCCGGCAGCCCGGTGTCGTCCAGGATCTCCGCGACGTCGGCGACCAGGTCGGAGTCCCAGACCTGGCGCACGGCGACGTTGACGCTGACGAAGATCGGGTCGTCGGGCCAGTCCTTCTGCCACTGCCGCGCCTGGCGGCACGATTCGGCGAGCACCCAGCGGCCGAGCTGGACGATGGAGCCGTTCTCCTCCGCCAGCGGGATGAACCGGTTCGGCCCGAGCAGCCCGAAGTGCGGGTGCTGCCAGCGCACCAGGGCCTCCACCCCGCGCAGGCTGCCGCTGCCGAGCTCCACCAGGGGCTGGTACTCCAGCGTGAACTCCCCGCGCTCCACGGCCTGCCGCAGGGTGCTGGACAGCGCCTGCTTGGTCATCCGGTGGGCGTTGCGCTCGGGGTCGAAGAGCGTCCAGCGGGCCTTGCCGTCGGCCTTGGCCCAGTACAGCGTGGTGTCGGCGGCCTGCATGATGCCGGTGGCGGTGGCCCCGGCGGCCTCGCGCTCGACGACGCCGATGCTCGCCGAGACCGCCAGCCGCTGCCCGGCGAGGTCGAACGGCAGCTGCAGCGCGGTCAGTACGGATTCGGCGAGCCCGGTGGCCTGCCCGGTGCCGGTGGAGTCCTCGACGAGGACGGCGAACTCGTCGCCGCCCAGCCGGGCGACGAGCGTCCCGCTGCGCCCGAGCCGGCCCGCGCAGTCCGACAGCCGTCCGGCGACGGCCTTGAGCAGCCGGTCGCCGACCCGGTGGCCGAGGGTGTCGTTGATGGCCTTGAAGCCGTCGAGGTCGAGGTAGCACAGGCCGATCCGGCCGGTGCGGCTGTCGGCGCCCTCCAGCGCGGTGGCGAGGCGCTCGAAGAACAACTGCCGGTTGGGGAGCCGGGTGACCGGGTCGTGCATCCGCAAGTGCCTTAGCTGCTCGCGCAGTTCACGGGTCTCGCCCAGGTCCTCGACGGACAGCAGGACGCCGCCGGGCACGGGCACCACGACGACCTCGGCCCAGACCGTGCTCCCGTCCGGTCCGCGGACGGGTCTGGTGCGGCGCAACTCCCCGCGCCGGCCGGTCAGCACGTCCTCGTACTCGGCGTACTCCGGGCTCTCCCCGAGCGGGGGGACCTCGCCGCCGGCGCCGGTGAGGCCGACCAGCTCCGCCGCGGTGCGGGCGGTGAGCAGCACCGGGTCCGCGCCGAGCAGCGCGCCGAGCGCCGGATTGGCCTCGCGCACCCGGCCGTCGGGACCGACCAGGGCCATCGGCAGCCGGGCGACGTTGAAGGCGGCGCGGTAGTCGCGCACCTCCGAGGCCGGACGTTCCGGGGCTGACCGTTCCGGGGCCGAAGCGTGACGTTGAGTGACCGTCGTGGCCGCCGCCTCGGGCTCGAGGTCCGGGCTTCCCGAGGGTCCGCCCACCGCTTGCTCCCGCATAGGTGTCGTCTCGCACACATGGTCGTGGAGGAATCGAATGACCGCCAAGAGGCGGCGTTCATGCTGGAAATGTGCCGATCATAGACGTTGGGGAATTGCCGCGGCCACCGCCGTCGTGGTGATTCTCGGCACGTGGGATGCGATCTTGATCATTTGTGATTGGCCGCTGAATTCCATTGATCGCTTTTCGTCACTCATTACGCACTGTAGTGATCGGACGGTAACCCGGGCGGCGCAGCACAACAGGGCAAAACATAGCAAACCGTAGCAGCGTGATGTGGGTGTCCCGACCCCGTACGGGAGGTCCACGTGCCGCTGTCAGGGCTACCCAAACGTGCGCATCGGCGCTTCCGCCGGCGCGTCCGCGGGCATGCCCCCGACGGGCTCCGGGCGGCCGTCGCCGCCGTCAGCGTCTTCGCGGCCGTCGTCGCGTGGACGCTGGTCACCGGCCCCGCGGCCGGGGGCTCCGACTCCTCGCTGTGCGCCCTGCCGCGGACCCGGGCACACCACTCCGAGGGCGTCAGCGCCTGGAACACCGCCTACCCGCGGGCCCGTGGCGACGTTGACGCGCTGATGGTGTTCCTGGCGTTCCCCGACGCCGCCCCCACCATCAGCCCCGGCGAACTGGCGGCCGATCACTTCCCGGCCACCGCCGACTTCTTCGCCCGGGCCTCGTACGGCACCTTCCGGCTGCGGCCGCGCATCCTGCCGCACTGGCTGCGCATGCCCGCGGCGTCCACGGCGTACGGCATCGGCCGGGACTGGAGCCCCGCCCTGCGCGCCCGCTACCTGCGGGACGCCGTGGTGGCGGCCGACCGGGAGGTGGACTTCTCCCGGTACGGGGTCGTCTACCTGGTGGCCGACCCCGACGCGCCCGGCGTCGACCCGGACGCCACCAAGGTGGTCAACCTGGGCAGACCGGTCCGTGTCGACGGTGCGGACCTGCACCGCTTCGTCACCGTCTTCGAGGGCCACCCGCCGGACGTCAACGTGCTCGCCCACGAGACCGGGCACGCCTTCGACCTGCCCGACCTCTACTACCGGCCGCCCCAGGGCAGCAACGCCGACTGGGACACCCACGTCGGCGACTGGGACCTCATGGGCAGTCAGTTCGGGCTGGCCCCGGACTTCTTCGCCTGGCACAAGTGGAAGCTGGGCTGGCTCGGGCGCTCGCAGGTCCGCTGCGTCACCGAGGGCGGCACCCACACCTTCCGCCTGAGCCCCGTCGAGCAGCGCGGCGGCACCAAGCTGCTGGTGCTGCCCGCGGGCCTGGACGGAGCCGTCGCCATCGAGGCCCGCGCCGCCCTCGGCAACGACCGCCTCAGCTGCGGCCAGGGCGTCCTGATGTACCGCGTCCGGGCCGACGTGTCGTCAGGCGACGGCCCCGTGGACGTCATCGACGGCCACCCGGGCAGCGGCGACTGCTGGGAGTCCTCGGTGTACCCGCCGCTCGCCGACGCGCCGCTGCGCAGCGGGGAGACGTACGCCCTCGGCCGCTCGGCGCACGTCCACGTGGCGGACCGCCACTCCGACGGGTCCTGGACCGTCCAGGTCACCCAGGGCTGAGCCGATGCGAGGACCCCGGGCGCTCGCGGTCCTGGCATCGGTGCTCCTCTTCGCGGCCGGCAGCACCGCCGCCACCGAGGGCGCACCCGCAGCGGCCCCGCCGGCCGACCGTCCCTGCGCGCTGCGCGCCGCGCCGGGCGTCACGATGTCCGAGGGCTTCGGGGGCGCGGACGGGAGCGAGTTCGCCCGCGCCACCGGCGAGGTGCGGGCGCTCACCCTGCTCGTCGACTTCCCGGACAAGCCCGCCCCGTACAGCGCCGCCGAGCGCTACCGCGAGTTCTTCCCCGCCGTGCGGCACTGGTTCTACCGCGCCTCGTACGGGAAGCTGCGCTACGTCTCCACGCCGGTGCTGCGCTACATCCGCATGCCGAAGCCCTTCACGTCGTACGGGATAGGGCGCGGCTACGGCTGGCGCACGCACACGGCCATGATGCGGGACCTGCTGCGCGTCGCCGACCGGAAGATCGACTTCTCCGGGTACGACCTGGTCAACGTCCTCGTCACGCCCAACGCCGGGCCGCCCGCCGAACAGGCCGTCCTCTCGGTGACCTGGACCGGCGCCTCGGCCGCCACCACCGACGACGGCACGAGCCTGGACCGGGTCTCCCTGGTCTACGGCCACGACCAGTCCGGCGCGCGGGTGCTCAGCCACGAGAACGGCCATGCCTTCGGGCTGCCCGACCTGTACTCCGTCGAGGACTTCGGGCACACCGACACCCTCGCGGGCCAGTGGGACGGCATGTCCCTGGACTGGGGGCTGCAGGGCGACCTCTTCGCCTGGCACAAGTGGCGCCTGGGCTGGCTCGACGACTGGCAGGTCGTCTGCGTCCGGGACCCGGGCGCCCGCTCGGTGCACCTCACGCCGGTCGAGGTGCCCGGCGGCCGCAAGGTGGCCGTCATCCCCCTCGGCCGGACCCGCGCGTACGTCATCGAGGCGCGCGCCGCCCGCGGCAACGACAGCGAGGCCTGCCGCGAAGGGGTGCTGATCTACCAGGTGCGCACCGACGTCGACTCGGGACACGGACCCATCACCGTCGAGGACGCCCATCCGCGCACCACCGCCTGCGAGTACAGCAGCGCCACCTTCAACGCGCTCAACGACGCGCCGTTCTCCTCCGGCGCACGCTTCACCGACCGCGGCCGCGGCCTCACCGTCGACGTCCTCGGCCGGGACCCGGACGACGAGGGCTGGACGGTGCGGATCACCACCTCGCGCCCCCTGTGGGACGGCCCCTAGGGCCATGGCCCCGACATGACGAAAGGCGCCCTCCCGATGGGAGAGCGCCCAGGTCAACGGCTGTGCCGTGAGTGCGCCGCCAGGGACTCGAACCCCGAACCCGCTGATTAAGAGTCAGCTGCTCTGCCAGTTGAGCTAGCGGCGCTCGCTGACGTCGTAGAGATTAGCATCCGCTTGCGGGCGGGTGAAAATCGATAATCAACCGGCCTCCGCGCGGGCCGCCCGGACGCAGGCCCACAGCAGGACGTCGGCCCCGGGGAGCCAGGGGCGGCGCGTGTCGGGGGCGACCAGCCAGCGGGAGCGCCCGTGGCCGGTGTCGCCGTACGGCGGGGGCAGCGCCACCGAGTCCCCCTCGCCGTGGCAGAGCACCGGCGGCACCGTCAGCCCCCACTCCTCCCAGGTCAGCAGCCCGGGGAGGCGTGCGGCGGTGCCCGGCTCGGCGAGGAGCAGCACCCTGCCGCGGAGCATGGCGGCCGGGCCCGAGCCGGGGCCCGAGGACCACAGCTGCTCCAGGACCCGGCGTCCGAACAGGGCCGGCAGGTTCACCGCATCGAAGGCCGTCCCGCAGGGCAGCACGCTGGGCGCCGTGGGCCGTGCGGACCACAGCGCCCGCACGCTGCGCGGGAAGGCGCTGGCGGAGGCCAGCCAGTCGGCCCCGTCGGGGGTGGGGTACTGCGCGTACGGATATGGGTGGGAGGCGGACTCCGGCACGCCCCCCGGCCATGTGTGCCACTGCCAATCACTCATGACCCATACAACTACCGTGAGTGAACGTTTCGCTACGCGACATCGCTCGAAGGCCGGACACGCCCGCCATGTGTCGGGTACCTTGCCCCGAACGCATATGCCAGGTGCGTCGTCAGGACAGCGCTGCGTCCCCGCCCCGCATCAGGCCCTCGCCGAACTCGATCATCCGCTTGGCGTAGTCCTCCGACCAGCCCGCCTGCGCACCGATGGCGGCGGGGGTCAGCCGGTCGAACCGCTTGGGGTCGGCGAGCTGGGCCGCTGCTATGGCCTGGAACTCCGTCGCCCGGTCCGCGGCCGCGCGGAAGGCGAGGGTGAGCTCCGTGGAACGGGCCAGCAGCTCCCGGGGGTCCTCGATGGACTCCAGGTCGAAGAAGTGCT
Source organism: Streptomyces sp. PA03-1a (assembly GCF_033792805.1). Lineage (NCBI taxonomy): Bacteria > Bacillati > Actinomycetota > Actinomycetes > Kitasatosporales > Streptomycetaceae > Streptomyces > Streptomyces sp. PA03-1a. Next base: position 7,140 of record NZ_JARAVO010000141.1, on the reverse strand, counting down.
CCTCGTCCTCGGCCAGGGCGGCGGGCTCGAACAGCAGCTGGGCGGGTTTCAGGCGCGGGGCGGGCTGCTTGCCCGCCGCGCTGTGAGCCGACTGCGGCTCGGACATGAACGTACCTCCAGGATCGTCAGCGCCTTCCATTGTCCCGCTCCGCGCAAGAGTGCCCCGGGCGACGGCCGGCGCGTTACGGCCGCCAGGCCACGCGGTGCTCGGACAGGTGGGCCAGCACGGCGTGGTTGGCCTCCCAGCCGTCCGGGAACTTCACGGTCACCCCGAGCTGGACGGGCTCCGTCGAGGGGTGCTCGTCCAGCAGCTCCGAGACCCCGGCACGGCACACCACGATGCACGCGTGCCGGTGGCGCGAGGCCAGCACGCACAGCCGCCCCGTCTCCAGGTGGAACGCGGTGGCGTCGGGACGCCCCGACAGCGGGTGGAGCACCACGGTGACGTCGAACTCGCGGCCCTGCAGCCGGTTGGCGGTGTCCACGGTGACCCCGGTCACGCCCAGGTCGGCCAGCGCCGCGCGGACCGCCGCCGCCTGGTCGCGGTGGGCGGTGCCCACGGCGATCCGGTCCGGGCCCACCGGGGCGGTGCCCTGCTCGGAGACCGCCACGCCGCCGCGGTCCAGCAGCCGCCGTACGACCAGTGCGACCGCGCGGACCGCCTCGGGGTCGGTCCGCGGGGTGCGCCGTGCGGGCAGCTCCAGCAGGCCCCAGCCGGACGCCGCGGCCTCGTCCACCACCCGGTCCGGGCCCGAGCCGTCACCGGGCACGCCGAAGGAGAGCCGCCGGTCACCGTGGTCGGTGCCGCTGCGGAACGGGGTGTACGGGTAGAAGGCGTCGGAGACCAGCGGCGCGGCGGAGGCCGGCAGCCGCCAGGAGACCGGCAGCCTGTGCTGCGGCAGTCCCGGGTTGTGGGCCAGCAGGGTGACCACCGCGCTCGCCGACGGGTCGTAGCTCAGCCCCGCCCACTGCTCGGCGCCGACCACGCTGAACGGATCCAGCTGGCCCGGGTCGCCGACGAACAGCGCCCGCTCGAACAACCCCGCCACCTGCAGCAGCGCGTCCGAGCGCATCTGGTAGGCCTCGTCGACGATGGCGTGCCGCCAGGGCTCGGTGTCCTTCACGAAGGCCCACTTCGCGGCGGTCGCGATCACCACCTTGGCCCCGGCGAGGTCGGCCGCCTTGCTCGACTTGAGCACGGCCTCGTGGCGGTCGAGCACCGGGTCCGGGGGCGAGTCGCTGCCGTGCAGCCGGCCGATCGGCAGTCCGGGTTCGGCGGTGGCCAGCCGGTCCACCAGGTCGTCCACCTGGGCGTTCGTCTGGGCGACCACCATCAGGGTCTCGCCCGCCGCGACCAGCTCACGGGCGGCGCGCACCACCAGCGTGGACTTGCCCGCGCCGGGCGGCGAGTCCACCACGACGCCGCGGTGCGTCCCGTGCAGGGTGTCGTGCAGGATCCGCTCGGTCGCGGTGCCGGCCGCCCGGGCGGCGTCGCTCACCGGGCTCACAGATAGTCCTCCGTGGTCGCGGGGTCAGGGCTCTCGGCGACGGCGGCCGCGGTCGTGCCCGCGGTCGTGCCGGCGGTCACGCTCGCGGCCGCGGTGCCCGGGGGTCCGCCGTGCGTCCACGGGGTGTCCTCAGGCTCCGGCAGCCCGGCGCCGCCACGCGGCGCGTGCTCGAACAAGGTCCAGCACACCTCGTCCCCTTCCTCCGGCACCGTGCCGGGCTCGGGGACCTTGCCGCGGCCCATGCCGTTCACCACCCGCAGGAGCACCGCACCGGGCCCGGCCCACTCCACGAACTGCGCCTGCTGCGTACGGCCGTCCGTCAGCGCGCGGTAGAGCTTCGCGTCCTCGTCCAGATGCGGCCGGTCCTGTGTGAGGACCGTCACCAGCGGGCGCGGCTTGGGCACCTTGCCCTCGCTCATCGCCATCTCCACCCGGACCACCCGGCCCGCGAAGGCCTCGCCGGCCAGTCGGCGCCCGGCCATCACCAGCGGGTCGTCCAGCGCTTCCTGGGCCTCCAGCCGCACCTGGGCGGTCTCCCGGCCGGCGAGCTTCTGCGCCGCCGACACGGCGTCGTCACGGCGGGGCTGCGGCGGCTCCCCGGCGCGCACGCGGTCCCGGTGGGAGGTGTACGACCAGCGGTCCCGTTTCCAGCGGTCCGCGACGCGGGCGCCCTCGGGCAGCTCGCGCAGCAGGTCCAGTGACCGCCACACCGCGTCCCAGGTGGGGCGCATCTGGGCGGCCAGCAGGCGGGCGATGTCCTCGCCGGCCCCGGTGATCCCGGCGTCATAGCGGGCGGTGGCCGGGGCGAGCACCGTGTTGTCGAAGACCGGGTCCGTCGCGGGGCCGGCCGGCGGGAACGTCAGCAGGCCGTCCGGGCCGCGGTGGGACTCCGCGCGGCGGGCCGCCTCCATGCCCGTCATGCCGTCGGTGGGTTCGATCCAGGCCAGCAGGGCGCCCAGGTGCTGGTCCTCGAGGTTGCTCTGGCCGGTCGCCCAGTGCCGGGTGAGCAGTTCGGTGGCGGACAGCAGCAGCGCGGAGCCGGGGGTGCGGGCGCGTTCCCCGTAGTGGGTGAGCCAGCGGCCGAGCAGCGGCACCCGGGCGGGGACCGGGTGCGGCTCGTCGGGGTCGTCCTCGGCGGTGCGGCGGAAGCGGGTGGAGCGGCCGAGCAGGCGCACGTACTCCACCGCGGGGGTGTTCGCGACCACGATCTGGGGTGCGTCGGCGCAGACCTCCGACTCCTCCCGGTTGCGGGTCGCCGGCTCGGTCTCCGTGTCGTCCGCGTAGGACTCCAGGTAGGGCAGCACGACCTGCGCCAGTTCGGCCAGGAAGGCGAAGCGCAGATCGCGGTCGCGCGGCTGCGGCACCGCCAGCAGCCGGGGCTCGTCCCGGTCGGTGCCGACCAGGGCGCCCAGCGGGGCGCCTACCTCACCCGCGGTGGTCAGCGGGACGAGGACCAGCGGCCGGTCCGACAGATGGCGGTGGCGCACCGTCGCCAGCGGGGTCGCCCGGCCGGTCGCCATGGCCTCCGCGCGGGCCAGCACCGAGATCAGCGACATCCCAGCGCCTCCTCCCGCAGGGCCTGCGCCCGCCGCAGCGCGGCGACCGCGGGATCCGCCGGATCGCCCTCGGTGCCCAGCGCGGCCGCCAGCACCTGCTCCACTTCGGTCAGGGCGCCCAGTTCACCGCGCACGCCGCGGCCGAGGACCTCGACCGCGCCGCAGGCCCGGGCCTGGTCGCGGCAGTGGAAGGACAGCTCGCAACTGGCCAGGCACTCGGGCGCGTACGCCGCGGGCAGCAGGTCCACCGCATCGGCGAGCTCCGCGGCGGGGCGGGTCGCGGTCCGTCCGTCGTCGGTGAGCCGCAGGTCGAAGGTCGTGCCCTCGGGGAGGGCGGCGGCGATCTCCTCGATCCGGGTCAGCCGGGCCAGCTGCCGCCGGGTGACCGCCAGTTGTTTGCGCACGTCGACGAACTCGGCGGCGGGCAGGTTGGAGAAGTCCTTGGGGCACACCAGCAGCACCCGGTGCTCCGGGGTGCCGAACCCCAGCCGCTCCAGCGCCAGGACGTACACGGCGGCCTGGCGGGCCGCCGCGCCGACCTTCACGGCGTCCGCGGAACCGTCCAGGATCGGGAAGGACTTGACCTCCACCACCGTCCACGAGCCGTCCGGCCGCACGGCGATGGCGTCCGGCTCGAGGTAGACCGGGGAGTCGGCGACCTCGAGCACGAGCAGGGGGTGGTCGAGCAGCGTCCACCGGCCCGCCGCGGTCGCCTCCTTGAGCGCGAGGCGGGTACGGGCCACCCGGCCCTCGGGGCCCGGGGCGGACAGATCGGGCAGCACGGCGTCCGCGGTCTCGGGCGCGCCCAGCAGGCGCAGCAGCTCGGCGCACCCCGCGGCCTTCACCCGGGCCTCGAAGGCATGGCCCCGTACGAACGCGAACTGCGACTGCCCGTAGGGCGCGGGGTTGCCCAGGACGCGCGCCACCGCCGCCTTGTCCACCCCGGCGGCGTCCAGCAGCGCCCGGCGGCGGCACCCGGGGTTCGCGGCGAGCGCCGCCAGGGCGCGCGCGTCCATCGGGCGCGGCACGGTCGTCGGGCCGCGCAACGCGGCCAGCCGCTCTCGCAGATCGTGCGTAGTGCTCACCCGGGCAAGTCTCGCACCCCCCACCGACAACGCGGGCCACAATGCGGAGGCCGCGGGTCCGCGACCTCCGCCGGAGGGTCAGCGCCGCGGTTCGACCGCGGTTCCCGGCAGGAACCCCACGTCCGCCGGGGCGACGTCGCGGGAGGTCGCGACGACGGTGGAGGAGGCGGGCCGCGGCGTCGCGAACCGGCTGCGCGCCCCGTCGCGTATGAGGTCCACCACACGCAGCGCGGGCCGCGCCAGCAGGAAGCCGATCCCCATCACGGCGATCCCGGCGAGGGCGTCCAGCAGGTAGTGGTTGGCGGTGCCCATGACCACGAGGGTCGTGCCGAGGGGGTAGAGGACGCCCAGGGCGCGGACGAAGGGCGTGCGGCCATGGCGCCAGAGCATGATGCCGCACCACAGGGACCAGCCGACGTGCAGGCTCGGCATGGCCGCGTACTGGTTGGTCATCCCGCCCAGCCCGCGCGGCGCGCTCGCCTCCGCGCCCCACCAGCCGTACGAACCGTACTGCGCCATGGTGTCGACGAAGCCGTGACCTGCGGCCAGCAGCCGCGGCGGCGCGGTCGGCATGAGCGTGAAGCCGATCAGGCCGACGAGGGTGGACATCAGCAGCCATGTGCGCGCGAAGCGGTAGACGGTCGGCCGCCGGCGCCACAGCCAGACCAGCACCAGTGGGGTGACCAGGTAGTGGAGCGAGGCGTACCAGAAGTCGGCGGGAACACCGAGCGACCGGTAGCGGCTGAAGAGGGAGTTGAGTGAGCGCTCGGGGTCGATGCTGAGCGCGCGTTCCAGGTGGAGTATGGCGATGCCGTGGTCGACAGCCCGGCCCACGTCGCCGCGTACGAGGAGGCGGCCCGCGGTGTAGAGGCCGTAGACCACCGCGATCAGCGGTAGCTCGGTCCACCAGCGGAGCCCGCCCCGGTAGGCGGACGCCCGTGGGGCGGTGGTGCTCATCGTCATCCGGCCGTTCTCCCCCCATCCCATTGAGAGTCGCTTCGATCTACCGTACGACGTACGCTAGGCAACCCGGGCAGCGCCCCCGACTATTCCCTTCACCACCGATTCGTCCTGGATTCACGGAGCCGTGCTCGGGAAGACGTGCGAAAAGACGCCCCGCTTCCTCCCCGGGTTGCCCGGGAACGCGGGAGAATCAAGGAAACCGCTCGACCTTCCGACCGCTCGCGCACGATTCCCCCCGACCGGACACACATCCCTCATGACTGTCACCCCGCCGGCCCGCTCCCCACGGCGCCGCGTCCCCCGCAACACCCTCAACCCCGACCGCATCCTCGACGCCGCGGTCGGGCTCCTCGACCGCCACGGGCCCGAGGCCTTCACCATGCGCGTGCTCGCCCAGGAGCTCGGCGTCGCGACCATGGCCGTCTACTCCCACTTCAAGGGCAAGGACGAGATCATCGACGCGGTCAACGAACGGCTGCTCGCCGAGATCGAGATGCCCCCCGGCTCCGGCGTGCCGCGCGAGCAGCTTATTGAACTCTGTGTCGGTGTGTACCGGCTTTTCAGTGAGCATCCCTCCGCGCTGCAACTGCTGACGAGCCGCCCGCTCCGCGGCGACGAGGCCATCGCCGTCATCGACCGGATGCTCTGCCTGCTGATCACGGCGGGACTGGACCCGCCCGCCGCCGCGCGCGCCCAGGTGGCGCTGATGCAGTACACGGTCGGCGCCGCCCTGTGGGTGGTGCGGCGCAAACGCGCGGAGTGCGAGGAGGCCGAGGCCGGGCTGCGCGAGAGGATCCGCAGCCGGCTCGCCGACCTGCCGCCGGACAGCTACCCCTCGCTCGTGGGGCTGGCCCCCGAACTCGTCGCGGCGCAGCAGTCCGGCCGCGCGCAGTACGAGGCCGGGCTGTCCGCGCTGCTGGACGGCCTGCTCCGCTCCTGAGCGCGGCGCGCACGGGAGCGCCCCGGCCGGGGCGGGGTGTGAACTGCCGGCCGGGGCGCCCGTGTGGGGGGAGGGGGATGGTCGCGTGCGGCCTCAGCCGCCGTAGGACGCGAGGGCCTTGGAGAAGGCGCCCGCCTCCTGGAGGATCGAACTGCACGTCGCGTCGGCGACGTTCTTGGCACCCCCGGGGCACTGCTTGTCCCGCGTGCCCGACCACATCGACAGCCAGCCCAGGCCCTTGGACCGGGCGAAGGTCACCAGCTGCGTCGCGTCGTCGACCCTGAAGACCTCCGTGGTGACGTCGTTCACGCCGATCATCGGGGTGACCGCGACGGCCTTCCAGGCCGCGGCGTCCGACAGCCCCAGCACGCCCTTGAGCTGTCCCTGGGTGGCGGTGGCGGCGTCGATCGCATAGCCGCCCATGTCGCCGCTGAAGGAGGCGCCGTAGTCCATCGCCATGATGTTGACCGCGGTGATCCGCACACCGTGGGACCTGGCGTCCGCCAGCAGGCCGACACCGTCCTGGGTGAGGCCGGTCGGCATCACCGGCAGGGTGTAGGAGATCTCCAGGCCGCTGTGGCTCGCCTGGAGCTGCGAGACGGCCTGCGCCCGGCGGGTGTTGGCGGCCGTGTTGGCGATGGCGCCGCCCTCGACGTCGAAGTCCACCTTGGTGAGCTTGTAGGTGTCGACGACCTTGGCGTACGCCGCGGTCAGCGCGGAGACCGAGGAGCAGGTCGTCGCCAGCTCCGAGCCGGACGCGCCGCCGAAGGAGACCCGTACGTCACCGCCCGCCTTGCGCAGGTCGCCGATCTGGGCCGCGACGCCGTCGTTCGCCAGGTCGCTGACCCCGCCCCACTTGGGCGTGCAGCCGCCGCCGTCGGTGACGAAGGCCAGGTTGTACTGCTTGACGCCGGTCGCCCGGGAGTGGGCGAGCAGGTCGAAGGCCGGGTAGAGCGAGGTGTCGACGTACGGCGCGAAGCCTGCGGAGGACGGCGAGCCGGTGCCCGAGGTCGGACTCGCGGTCGCGGTCGGGGTCGCGGTGGCCGTGGGCGAGGAGGTCTTCGTGGGGGTGGCGGTCGGCGTCCTGG
>NZ_JARAVO010000140.1:0-24165 GCF_033792805.1 Streptomyces sp. PA03-1a | reverse complement strand
AACTCTTCCGGATAGGGCTTGGGCACAGCGACATCCTTCCCACCCGCCCCACAGGGCAAGCCAGTTCAGATGTCACCCGATCGTGCAGCAGACCCGACTTCAAGCCGATCGCGAACGCTCAGATCGAGTGCTCTCTGGACGACCTCGCTACGCGTATCGCGATCAACCGAGACAGTTTTGCGAGACTGAGGCACTAGCGCGGTAAGAGTTTCCCTACTTCATCAAGGCGACCGGCGTCGCTCACGCTCCGCCGGGCGCGCGGCCCGCGTCCGGCCGCGCCCACGCTCCAGTCTTCGCCCCGCTCGGCGCGCCGCCCGCCGCCGCGCGCCCACAAGAGTAGGTCGTGGGCGTGAGGCGAGAAGCACGGTGGCTGGGTGCTGGCGCCGACACGATCTTTAGCCACCTCCCCGGTCCGGGACCCGACGTCGAGCAAGACCAGGGGGCCGATCGGGCTTGTGCGGGCAGGCAGGAGCCAGCCCGATCCGCGGCCAGCGTAAGGCCCCCTGGCCATGCCCGACCCCAGCCCAGGCAGGCCACCGGCCAAAGATCGCGCCAACGCCCGCTTGGGTACGCTTACCTGTAGTGGGGTCCACGTAGAGCATGTGGGAGAATGCGGGCGCCGTCATGTGCGTCGGATGACCAGCACGGCCACGTCGTCGAGGTGGTCGACCGCGATCGCGGCGTCGAGGACGCGGTCGGCGGTCTCCTCGGCGTTCAGTCCGTCGAAAACGGCTCGGGCGGCCAGTGTTCCGGCTCGTTCCAGTCCGGCGTCCAGCGTCAGGCCTGGTCCTTCGACCACGCCGTCGGTGACCATGACCAGCGCGGTGTCCTCGTCCAGAGTGAAGGTCTCCTCGCGGTATTTGATGCCGGGCAGGACGCCCAGGACCGGGCCGCCCGGCAGCTCGCGGAGATCGTGGCTGCCGTCCCTGTGTGCGCACAGCAACGGCACATGCCCCGCGCTGGTGCCGGTGACCTGTCCATCGTGCGGGTCGATGTGCAGCAGGGCGCAGCTCGCGAATCGTGCGGGGGCCGTCGCGACGAGTAGCTCGTTGGTGCGGGTCAGCACGGTTCCGGGATCCGGTTCCTGGTCGGCGATCGCGCGCATGGACAAGCGGACCTGTCCCATGAGGGCGGCGGCGTCCACGTCGTGCCCCTGGACGTCGCCGATCTCCAGTGCGATCGCGCCGTCGGGCATCACGAAGGCGTCGTACCAGTCTCCGCCGACGTCCAACCCGTCCCGGCTGGGCCGGTAGCGGGCGGCGACCTCCAGACCCGGGAGGTGCTCGGGCAGCGTGGGGAGCATGGTCTGCTGCAGCGCCGTGGCCAGCTCGACGCGCGCCTGCTGCAACCTGATCCGCTTGAGTGCCTGGCCTGCCAGGTCGGCCAGCGTCCCCACGAGGGTCCGCTCCTCCAGAGACGACAGGTATCCGCGGTGGTAGAGCATCGCCCACGCCCCGAGTGGCTGATCGCCGGGCTCGCTGAGGGGGGTGACCGAGATTGCGTAGTCGGAGCCGAGCCGGAGGAACCGCAGAGATGGAGCGTGCGGCCAGCGGCGGACGAAGTCCTCCCGGTCGCTGATGAACTGAGGCTGGCCGGTACGGATCGCCTCGGACAGAGGCGTCGGATGCTCCAGCCGCAGGCCGTGCAGGGCCTCGACCTCGCGCATGCCTGTTCTGGCATCAGTGGAGATGCACAGACGGCCGTCGTCGACGATTGCGAGCACGGCGCCGCCGGCGCCGAAGGTCGCGGCGAGCCGGGTCAGGACGACCTGCCGCCATTCCTGCTCCGTGGCTGCGGTGATCAAGGCAGCGGAGAAGTCGGCAGTGTCCTTGGCGCGCTGTCGCTCGGCCGCCAGCGCTGCCTGCGCCTTCAACTTGCGCTTCTCCTGCTTGGTGTCGTCGCGGACCACCACGAAGATCCGTTCCGGGCCGTCAAAGCCCAGCCGGAGCCGACGGACCTGAACGGCCAGTCGGTGCCAGCCATCGTGCGGAGTGCGGTACCGCTGCCTCACCCATGGGGACTGCTGGACGGAGTCCGAGCGCAGGAGCTGCCGGAAGGCCTCCCTGTCGTCGGGGTGTATTGCCGAGATCACTCTGGACATCGCCGCAGTCGGATCTGGGACGAGCGCGACCAGGGAGGGTAGGCCACCGAGCCACTCCAGCTGGTCCTCCTGGGGGGAATACATCCACAGGCCGAGGCCGGCGGCCGCGGTGGCCAGCCGGAACGGGATCATTAGGCTGGCGAGGTCGTTTCGCGTATCCAGGGCTCGCACCCATATCAGCTGCTTGTCACCGGCGGGATCCTTCACTTGTCGCGCCTCAAGCAAGCAGGCAACGGGTACTCCGTTTCGCCCGGGGAACTCCAGCTCTCGCATCGCGACCGCATCCGCCCTGGAGGCGTGGGCCACCAGACTCTCGGCCGACAGTCGCTGGCTCGCAGGCCACAGATCCCCGAAGTCACGTCCCAAGCACTGCTCCACCGGCCTGCCTAGCGCGGTGGCCATCGCAGCGTTGAGGCCGCGCATGGCACCGTCCGGCGTCAGAAGAGCCGACGGGCTAGCCCTTCGAAGGAGTTCGTCCGAGGCTTCCATCTGTGGCTCCCTGGCGCATACCAAAACAGCCTCTTCAGCTATATTCGCGCATTTTGCTGCGTTTTCTAAGGGGGACCGCGGGGACTTGGTGGAGGCAGTTCGGTGACACGGTCGCTGAATGCCGGCGCCTGTAGCGGCGACCTCGCTCCCGCGAGATATGGCCCGCTGGGCGGCGAGGTCACCCCCTCACCTGCCGGAGCCCTCTACTGGCGGCCGCCCGCCGCCTTCGTCGAGACTCGGGCCCCTTGCCATTCGAGAGGCGGGTCCCGCCTCTGGGTGGGCGTCGTGAACGTAGCGACGGGCACTCGTGGATGTGGGGGGCAGTCAAGAGAGAAAGCTAATATCGAACGTATGAACGGGCTGCCTCGAGATCTGGCGCGCCCGCGGGTGATCCGTCTGTACCTGCAGATGCAGCTCGACGCTGTGGACGCCAAGATCCAACAGGCCGAGTCTGCCGCTCATGCTCGGAGCCCTCTGGTGACACGGACAGCGACCGCTGGGCCGTCCCTGGGCCGTGCGAGGTCGCCCCGCGTTGACCAACGACGACCAAAGATGACGGGACGCGGGACAGGCGAGCCCAGGTCGCAGGCGTGAGGGACGTCGCCCGGGTACTCGTTTCCGCCCGGGGGTGGACGGCTGGCAAGATGGGGTGTATCTGCCCACACATCGAACGCCGGACGGTTTCTCTTGGCTGAGTTCATCTACACCATGCGCAAGACGCGCAAGGCGCACGGCGACAAGGTGATCCTGGACGACGTCACCCTGAGCTTCCTGCCCGGCGCGAAGATCGGTGTCGTGGGGCCCAACGGCGCCGGCAAGTCCACCGTGCTCAAGATCATGGCGGGACTGGAGCAGCCGTCCAACGGCGACGCGTTCCTCTCGCCCGGCTACTCGGTCGGCATCCTGCTGCAGGAGCCGCCGCTGGACGAGTCCAAGACCGTGCTGGAGAACGTCCAGGACGGCGTGGGCCCGGTCAAGGCCAAGCTGGACCGGTTCAACGAGATCGCCGAGCTGATGGCGACCGACTACTCCGACGCGCTGCTCGACGAGATGGGCAAGCTGCAGGAGGACCTGGACCACGCCAACGCCTGGGACCTGGACGCCCAGCTGGAGCAGGCGATGGACGCCCTCGGCTGCCCGCCCGGCGACTGGCCGGTGGTCAACCTCTCCGGTGGTGAGAAGCGCCGCGTCGCGCTCTGCAAGCTGCTGCTGGAGGCCCCCGACCTGCTGCTGCTCGACGAGCCCACCAACCACCTGGACGCCGAGTCCGTGCAGTGGCTGGAGCAGCACCTGGCCAAGTACGCGGGCACCGTCGTGGCGATCACCCACGACCGGTACTTCCTGGACAACGTCGCCGAGTGGATCCTCGAGCTCGACCGCGGCCGCGCCTACCCGTACGAGGGCAACTACTCCACGTACCTGGAGACCAAGCAGTCCCGTCTCAAGGTCGAGGGCCAGAAGGACGCCAAGCGCGCCAAGCGGCTCAAGGAAGAGCTGGAGTGGGTCCGCTCCAACGCCAAGGGCCGCCAGGCCAAGTCCAAGGCCCGCCTCGCCCGGTACGAGGAGATGGCCGCCGAAGCCGAGAAGATGCGCAAGCTCGACTTCGAGGAGATCCAGATCCCGCCGGGCCCGCGTCTGGGCAGCATCGTGGTCGAGGTCAACAACCTCTCCAAGGCGTTCGGCGACAAGGTCCTCATCGACGACCTGTCCTTCACGCTGCCGCGCAACGGCATCGTGGGCATCATCGGCCCCAACGGCGCCGGCAAGACCACGCTGTTCAAGATGATCCAGGGCCTGGAGGCCCCGGACGCCGGCACGATCAAGGTCGGCGAGACGGTCAAGATCTCCTACGTCGACCAGACCCGCGCCAACATCGACCCCAAGAAGACCCTCTGGGCGGTCGTGTCGGACGAGCTGGACTACATCAACGTCGGCCAGGTCGAGATGCCGTCCCGCGCGTACGTCAGCGCCTTCGGCTTCAAGGGCCCGGACCAGCAGAAGCCGGCCGGCATCCTGTCCGGCGGTGAGCGCAACCGCCTCAACCTGGCGCTCACCCTCAAGCAGGGCGGCAACCTGCTGCTCCTCGACGAGCCGACCAACGACCTCGACGTCGAGACCCTGTCCTCGCTGGAGAACGCGCTGCTGGACTTCCCCGGCTGCGCCGTGGTCGTCTCCCACGACCGCTGGTTCCTGGACCGGGTGGCCACCCACATCCTCGCCTACGAGGGCGACTCCAAGTGGTTCTGGTTCGAGGGCAACTTCGAGTCGTACGAGAAGAACAAGGTCGAGCGCCTCGGCCCGGACGCGGCCCGGCCGCACCGCGCCACCTACAAGAAGCTCACCCGGGGCTGAGCGGGAGATGGCCCGGCACATCTACCGCTGCCCGCTGCGCTGGTCGGACATGGACGCCTTCGGGCACGTCAACAACGTGGTCTTCCTCCGCTACCTGGAGGAGGCCCGGATCGACTTCATGTTCCGGCTGGCGCCCGGGGAGGGCAGCGAGTCGTTCACGGGCGGGTCGGTCGTCGCCCGCCACGAGATCGACTACCTGCGCCCGCTGGTGCACCGGCACGAGCCGGTGACGGTGGAGACGTGGGTGACCAAGGTGGGGGCCGCCTCACTGACCGTCGCGTACGAGGTCAAGGACGCGGAGGCGGTCTACGTGCGCGCCTCCACGATCGTGGTGCCGTACGACCTCGAGAAGGGCCGGCCGCGCCGGATCACGGCGGAGGAGCGGTCCTTCCTCGAGGGGTACTTCGACGACAGCGCGGGCTCGCCCGGTGACGCCGGCAAGGGGGCCGTCGCCGCATGACGGCACCCCTGCGACTCGCCGATGCCAGGGAGGCGGACGGTTTCGCCGCCTTCCTGGCCCGGCTGCTGCGCTGGGACAAGGCCGCCGTCGTCCGGCTGCGCGCCTCGGGCACGGTGCTCGCCGTGTTCGGGCAGCCGCCGTTCGGCGGCGGGGTCCTGGCCGTCCGCACGGCCGAGCTGGACGGGGCCGCCGGCGATCTGGACTCGACCGTCTCGGCCGGGCAGTTGCTCGACGGCATCGACGAGGTGACGGGCACGTTCGCCGTGCCCGCGGCCGTCACCGGGCCGGCCTGGGCAGGACTGCTCCCGCCGCGCGGCGGCTGGGAGCGGGTGCGGGGCCTGCCGTCCGAGGAGGACGTGCGCGCCGTGGCCGCCGCCGCGGTGACCGAGTTCCGCGACCGCAGTGAGGCACTGCGGCCGGAAAGCCGCACCCGCGCGGAGCTGGACGCCATCGCCGACGACATCTGGTCCCGGCAGCTCGGCGTCACCGGCCTGCCGCTGCGGGTGGTCCACGCCGCCCACGCGCTGGGCTTCCTCCGCCCGGTGCGCACCCCCGTCCCGGCACCGCGTGCGGGCGGCCGGCCGGCGGTGGAGCTGCTCACGGTGGGGCCGTGGCTGCGGCTGCGCACGCCGTACGGCTCGGTCGCGGTCCGGCGCGGGGCGCCGGGGCTGTCGGTCAGTCCGGTGTGATCATCCCGCGGTGTTCACCATCGACGCCGCCGCGTAGACCAGGTAGTCCCACAGCTGCCGCTCGTGGTCGGGCTCCAGTTCCAGCTCGTCCACCGCGGTCCGCATGCGCCGCAGCCAGGCGTCGTGGGCGGCCTGGTCGACCCGGAAGGGCGCGTGGCGCATCCGCAGCCGGGGGTGTCCGCGGTTCTCGCTGTACGTGCGGGGACCGCCCCAGTACTGCATGAGGAAGAGCCTCATGCGCTCCTCTGCGGGCCCGAGGTCCTCCTCCGGGTACATGGGGCGCAGGACCGGGTCCTCGGCGACACCTTCGTAGAAGCGGCGGACGAGCCGCCGGAAGGTCGGCTCGCCGCCGACCGACTCGAAGAACGTCTGCTGCTCGACGGTGCCCCGCGGGATCTCATTCACGCCTCCCATGCTCTCAGACGGCCCGCGTTGTCCGGAGGGGGTCACCGTCGCAGAGTGGTCGTATGACGGATGGCGACCGGTACGCCGCGGCGGCGGTGCCGTTGCGGGCCCGGCTGGTGCGCCGGATCGCCGCGGCCGGGGGGCTGGCGGACCCGCGGTGGCGGGCCGCGTTCGAGGAGGTGCCGCGCCATCTGTTCGTCCCCGTCTACCACCGGCCCCGCTCCGGCGGAGGGTTCACCCGGCTGTCGGCGGACGACGCCGACCCGCGCGGCCGGTCCCGCTGGCTGTCCGGCGCCTACGCGGACGTACCGCTGATCACCCTGGTCCGGGACGGGGAACTGGTCTCCTCCAGCAGCCAGCCTTCGCTGATGGCCGCCATGCTTGGGGCGCTGCGGGTCGAGGACGGGCACCGGGTGCTGGAGATCGGCGCCGGGACCGGGTACAACGCCGCGCTGCTCGCGCACCGCCTCGGCACCGGGGCGGTGACCAGCGTGGACCTCGACGCGGAGATCACCGAGGCCGCCCGCGCGCACCTGGCCGCGGCGGGGCGCCGGGCGACGGTGGTCACCGGGGACGGGGCGCTGGGCTGCCCGGACCGCGCGCCGTACGACCGGATCGTCGCCACCTGCGAGCTCCCGTCGGTGCCGGAGGCGTGGCCCCGGCAGTGCCGGCCCGGCGGGCTGATCCTCGCGCCCTTCGCGGGCGGGCTGATCGCGCTGCGCGTGACGGGCCCGGAGCGGGCCGAGGGGCGCTTCCTGCACACCCCCGCGTACTTCGTCTCGTTGCGGGGCGCCGGCGCGGCCCCGCGCCGGGCGGCCGCCGGCACCGACGGCACCCCCGGGCGCAGCCGTGCCAGCGACACCCCGCCGCGGGTCCTGGAGGACGAGCTGTTCCGCTTCCTGCTCGGCCTGTACGCCGGGGACGCCGAGGTCCACTGGACCCCGGGCGGCCCCACCGTCACGGCCGCCGACGGCTCCGCCGCGCACGCCGCCCGGGACGGCACGGTCCGGCTCACCGGGCCGCGGGACCTGTGGGCCGCTGTCGAGGAGGCGTACGCCCTGTGGCGCGGCCAGGGGCGGCCGCCCCGGGACCGCTTCGGCATGAGCGTGGCGGAGGGCCGCCAGTGGACCTGGCTGGACCGCCCGGACGGGCCGCACCGCTGGGAGCTGCGGCCCGCGCCGGGAACGGCCGGGGTCAGTCGCGGACGATCGTGATCGTCGTCCAGGCGCCGACGTGGACGCGGTCGCCGTCCGTCAGCGGGACGGGCACGAAGGGGTCGATGGGGTCCTCGCCGCCGTTGACGGTGGTCCCGTTGGTGGAGCCCTGGTCCACCACCGACCAGCTGCCGTCGGGCTGCTCCACCAGCACGGCGTGCTTGTGGGAGACGCCCGGGTCCTCGGGCGCCCGGGACAGGTCGATGTCGGGGGCCACGCCCGTGCTGTGCCGGCGCCGGCCGACGGTGACCTGGGGGCCCGCCAGCGGCATCCGCTGCTCGGGGGAGTAGGAGGGGAAGTACAGGCCGCGTGCCTCGGGGCCGCTGCGGGCCATCATGTCGGTGAAGTAGTCCCGGTCGGCGGCGATCACGGCGGTCCAGGTGCGCGGGCCCGCCTGCGGGGGCCCGGGGTCCGGCGGGCTCGGCGGGGTGAGCAGGAAGTCGCCCGAGCCGGAGGTCACCGACTCCGGGGCCAGCGGCTCGGCAGGGCGGTTGATCTGCGACGGGCGGGACCGCTGCGACTCGTAGCGCTGGTACGGCGGCCCGTCCGGCGGATAGCCCGGGGAGGAGGGCGGCGCCTGCGGGACGAAGGTCGTCCCGGCCTGGGTGACGAAGTTGTAGCGGCACTCCTCGCAGAACTGGGCGTATCCCTCGCGCGGGGTGCCGCAGTTGGGGCAGGGCTCTGCGGCGGCGGTGGCGTCCGGGTCGTAGCCGAACCCGCCCTGGCCGTACCCGGGGTCGTACGCCGGTTCATGGGCGGGCTCGTAACCGGGCGCGTGGCCCGGGGAGTAGCCGCCGGAGTACGGGGGCGCCGGCGGCGGCGCCGCGTACGTGGGCGGCGCGGACGACGGGCCGGGGACGGAGGGGGACGGTGGCGCGGACATGCGCATCCCGCACACCTCGCACCAGTCGTCCGTCGTGGACTGGTGACCGTTCGGACAAGTCGACATGTCGCGCTCTCCCCCTCTGCCCCGCCCTGTCCCGCTGCTCTATTTCTTCACGCGGACGGTCTTCGTCGAACGTGTCTCGAGGGTCATCTCGTCCGCGTCGGCGACCCGGGCCTTCAGCCGCACAGTACCCGTCGCCGCGTCCACCACGTCCACGACCTTGGCCAGCAGCTTGGCGGTGTCCTCGTTGCCGGAGTCGCTGGCCAGCTGCACCGCCCGGCCGAGCTTGGCGGTCGCGGAGTCGAGGTCGCCCTGCTTGCGGGCCTCCAGGCCCTGCTGGATGACCTGGGCCAGCTCCGCCTGCCCGGTGTAGTGGGCGACCTGCGGGTTGATCCGCGTGGAGGCCGCCATGTCGTCCGTCCAGACCGCACGCACCAGCCCCTGGCCGAGCACGCGCGCGGTGCCGTCCGGCTGGGGCAGGACGAGGGAGATCCGGGCCGCCAGCATCTCCTGGCCGACGCCGGCCGCCGGCACCACCACGTTGACGTGGTAGTCGCGCGACTCGTCGCCCCAGGAGCCCGTCGGGTAGTCGCCCGCGCGCGGACCGGCCTCGGTGCGGCGGGCGGTGAGGTCCTCCACCGTCGGCGCGACCTGCTTGACGTACCGGATCTCCGCGCCCTGCGGGGTCCACAGGCGCAGGGCCACGTCCGCGACCTCCTTGCCCATCGCGGTCTCCATCATCTGCCGGAAGTCCGCCTCGAGCCCGGACGGGTCGGCGACGATGTCCACCGTGCCGAGCAGCGCGGAGGCGATCCCGGTCAGCTCCTTGACCTCCCAGTCGGTGCCGACGCCACGCGCGTCGCAGGTGAAGCGGCCCGCGCAGGCGTCAAGCGCGGCGCGCAGTACCTCCGGCTTCTCGTGCTCGTTGCGGCCGTCGGTGAGCAGGATGCCGTGCCGTATCGACACGTCGGAGGTGGCCAGCAGCCGGTCGGCCAGCCGCAGCCAGGTGCCGATCGCGGTGCCGCCGCCCGAACTGAGGCGGCGCAGCGCATCCTTGGCCTGGTGCCGGGTGGCCGGGTCGGCGACGGCCAGACCGCCGTTCGCCGGGTAGACCTCCTTGGCCTGGTGGGTGCCGGCGACCACGGCGAAGGCGACGCCGTCGCGGATGGTGTCGATGGCGGCGGCGGTCGCGTCGCGGGCGCTGCGCATCTTGGTCGGCGGGTAGTCCATGGAGCCCGAGCAGTCCACCATGATCACCACGGCCGCACCGGGCGCGGAGCCCGGCACGTCGCCGGGCGCGTGGGTGGCCAGCGGCAGCCCGCCGGTGGTGCCGCCGCCGGTCGAGGTCACGGTGACGATCGCGTTGACCTCGCGCCCGCCCTCCGGAAGGAACTCGTTCTGGTAGATGTCGACGGAGAACTGCGGCACGTTCGACTTGGAGAAGTTGGCCATCGGGTGCGCTCCTTGCGCTTGTTCAACCTTCGGAAGAGAGCATCAGGGAGAGGTCACGCGGCCGGGAACGGCAGCACGGCGACGGTGATGTTGTCGTGGCCGCCACCGTCGATGGCGACCCCGACCAGCGTGCGGGCGCACGTCAGCGGCCGGGTGCGGGCGTCCTCGGGCACCACGGAGGCCAGCTCCGCGGCCGACTCCGCGTAGTTCCACAGTCCGTCGGTGCACACCACCACTACACCCGGTTCGTCCGGTTCGAAGGAAGCGGTGTGCGGGTCCAGTTCCACGGCGTCCGCGCCGAGCCAGCCGGTGATGGCGTGGGCCCGCTCGTCCGCGTACGCCTCGGCCTGGGTCATCAGGCCCATCGCCACCATGCGTTCGGCCCACGAGTCGTCCTCGGTGAGCCGGGAGGCGGGGGTGGAGCGGTCGTCGGGGATCCAGTAGGCACGGCTGTCCCCGATCCAGCCCACGGTGAAGGTCTTGCCGGAGGTGATCGCACTGACGCAGGTGCACGCGGGCGCGTTGTGGTGGCGCCGGGCCTCCTCCTCGGGGGTCTCGGCCGCCAGATCGGTCACCGCCTGGGCGGCGACGAGCAGCGCGTCGCGCATCGCCTCCTCGGGGTGGGCGCCGCGGGCGAGGGACCGCACGAGGGAGGTGCTCGCGGTGCCCGCGGCCGTCTCCGAGGCGTCGTCGGGACGGTACGCGGAGGACACCCCGTCGCACACCACGGCGACGACGGCGGGCGTGCCGTCGGGCAGCGCGGTCGTCGCCAGCGCGAAGGCGTCCTCGTTGCGGTGGTGCCGCAGGCCCCGGTCGGTCACGGCGGCCACGCCGTCGCACTCCTGCTCCTGGTGGTCCCGGGGCCGGGGCTGTGCGTGCCCGCAGTGCTCGCAGTAGCCGTCCCCGTCGACGTCGCCCATGCCGCAGGCGACGCACCGCGGCGAGGCCGCGGACGTCCCGCCCGGGGACGGGTCCAGCCGCGGATCGGTGATCCGCGCCCGGGGCAGGTCGGCGGTGCCCAGGCCGAAGGCGAGCGTGTCGGTCTCCCTCCCCGGCGGGGCCAGCTCGTATGAATCCGGCTCACCGCCCGGCGGTCCGGGGGCGGCGGCGGGGTCGGGCGGCGCCAGTTCGTACGCGTCCGGTTGCCGGGGCGCGGACAGGTCGGCGCCGCAGACGCCGCAGAACTTGTCGTCGGATTCCAGAGGCTCGCTGCACTCCGGGCAAACGGTCTCGTGCGGCATGGCGGTTACACCCACGTCCGGGGGCGGAGGCGGTTGGCCCGCTCCACCAGATCGATCCTTGTGCGGCCCTGGTCGGCGAGCCGGGCCAGTACCCGGTACGAGTGTTCCAGGCCGAAGCGCAGCCCCCGTTCGTCCAGGTCCCGGCCCAGGAGCCCGGGCGTGGCGGATCCGGCGGAGGGGGCGCCGGCCGCGCCCTGCTGTCCGGCCAGCACCCAGTCCAGCGCGCTGCCCAGCACCTCGGTGGACAGCTGCTCGCGCAACCGCGTGTCAAGACCCAGCCGTTGCAGGTCCTCGACCTGCCGGGCCGCGGCGCGCAGGTCGTCCAGGAGCGGCTCCTGCGGGGCGCGTCCGCGCAGCCGCGCGCGGACGGCCGCCACCCGCGCGGCCGTGTAGTGGATCGAGGACTCGGGGACCGACTCCAGGGCGGCCACCGCCCCCGCCCGGTCGCCCGCGGCGAGCCGGACGCGGGCCAGGCCGAAGGCCGCGCTCACGTAGCTCTGGTCGGTGGTCCACACCAGCCGGTAGTACTCGGCGGCGTTGTCCAGCTGGCCCAGCACCTCGGCGCAGACGCCGAGCGCCAGCTTCGGGGCGGGCTCGCCGGGGAAGGCGTCGTAGACCGCGTCGAAGGACAGCGCGGCGGTGCCGTCGTCACGGGTGACGAGCGCGGCCAGACCGCGGTGCCACACCACGCGCCAGTCGTCGGGATGCTCCTCCTGCAGTCTCCGCAACTCCTCGACGGCCGTGGGCGCGTCGTCGTTGTCGAGCCGGGCGCGCACGGTGCGCAGCCGCAGCTCCGGGGACCGCACCGGCGCCGCCTGCAGCGCGGCCACCAGCTCGGACGGCGCGGCGGCCGCGAGTCCGGCCAGGAAACCGGCGTTGGGGTCGGCGGGGTCGACGTGCGGCACGGGCAGCGAGAGCGCCGCGGCCCGTACGTCGAGCGGCGAGACGGCGGGCCCGGCCGCCAGGGCCGGCGGGGCGGTCCGCTGGGCGGGCACGGTGAACGGGGTGCCCGGCACGGTCGCGGCGTACCCGCCGGGGCCGGGCACCGGTGCCGGCGACGGGGGCAGGGCAGGAGCGGCGGCCGTCGCGGCGGGCAGGGCGGGCGCGGCGCCCCTGCGGTCGCCGTTCGTACCGTTCGCGCCGCGGTCGCCCAGGGTGGAGGCGTCCTCGGCGGCCGCCAGCAACTCGGTGTCGACTACCCGCAGTTCCGGGCCGAACAGGGTGGAAAGCGCGGGCCGCGGCTTGCCGGTGCCGAGCGCGACGACCTCGCGCAGCACGCCCAGCAGCTGCTCGCTCATCTCCTCCGCCGAGCCGAAGCGCCGGCCCGGGTCGGGGTCGGTGGCACGGACCAGCAGCCGGTAGAAGGACTCGTAGCGGGAGAAGACCTCGATGCCGTCCGGGTCCGGCAGGCTGTCCGCGAACACGTTCGTGTAGCCCTGGAAGTCGAAGGTGAGCACGGCCAGCGTCCGCGCCACCGTGTACAGGTCCGAGGCGACGGACGGGCCGACCTCGGGCACCTCGGGCGCCTGGTAGCCGACCGTCCCGTAGATCGGGCTGTCCTGGTCGTCCATCCTGCGGACGGCGCCCATGTCGATGAGTTCCAGCCGGTCCTCGGTCTGGATGGCGTTGTCGACCTTGAAGTCGCAGTAGAGCAGGTTGCGGCTGTGCAGGTGGCCGAGGGCGTCCAGCGCCTCGATCGCGTAGGCGATGGCCTGGTCGACGGGGAGCGGCTCGCGTCTTCCGTCGGCGCTGCGGCGCTCGTTGGCGATCTCCTTGAGGGACTTGCCGCCGACGTACTCCATGACGATGTAGCCGTCGAGGGTGCCGCCCCGCGGGTCGAGGTGCTCGACGAAGTTGTAGATCCGCACGATGTTGGGGTGCTCGATCTCGGCGAGGAAGCGGCGCTCGGAGACCGCCGCGGCCAGCGCGTCCTCGTCACCGGTGTCGAGCAGGCCCTTGAGCACGACCCAGCGGTCGCTGACTGCCCGGTCCACGGCCAGGTAGATCCAGCCCAGGCCGCCGTGCGCCAGGCAGCCCACCACCTCGTACTGCCCGTGCACCACGTCGCCCGCCCGCAGCTTGGGCGTGAACGAGTACCGCTGGCCGCACTTGGTGCAGAAGCCCTCGGTGCGCCCGGGACGGTCCCCGCGGCTGCGTCCGACCGGCGCCCCGCAGTCGCCCTTGCTGCAGAACCGCTTCCGCTCGGGGACCTGCGGGTCGTGCAGCACCGCGGCGGCCGGGTCCGGCCGGGGGATGGGCGGTACGGTCACCAGGCCGGCGCCCAGTTTGCCCCGGGTCGGGCCGCTGGAGCCGGAGCGCGAACTGCGCACGGAGACGGAGGCGGCGCCGCTCGTGCTGCCGCTGAGCGAACGGGACAGCCGCCCCGACACCGAACGGCGCGAGGAGCGGGACGAGCCCGAGGTCCGCGACGAGCGCGAGGAGGCTGCGGAACCCGGTCCGGTCCCAGCGGTCCGCGACGGCTGCGACGGCTTCGACGAGCCCCCGCCCCCGCCCGGGCCGGCGGCCGCACCCGCCGCCGCGGCGAGCGGCGCCAGCCCGCACGTGTCGCAGAACAGCTCACCGCCGCCGACGTCCTCGATCGTCCCGTCGCAGCCCGGACGCTGGCAGTTCATCGTGCATCCCCCCTGTGGTCGGCAGGTCCCGCCTGCCCCGGCACCAGCAGCTCGGCAACGGCCTGCTGATAGCGCAGCACCGCGTGCTCCGCGGCGCGCAGGTCGCACGGCGCGCTCCACAGGAGACGCCGTGCGTGGTCGTACCGCTCCATCAGGAGCGGGTCCTCCGCCATCCCGTGACGCGCCACCTTCGCCCGGTACGCGTCGAGCCGGCCGCGCAGCTCGGCGCGGACGGCCAGCGGCGCGGTGACCGCGGTCAGCGACTCGCGGGCGCGCAGCAGTTCGTCGTCCGCGCGCTGTTCGAGGCCGTCCAGCAACGGGGAGAGACGGTGCCACTGGCCGGTCCTGCGGAAGTCGACCGCGGCGGAGAGCTGATCGTGCAGCGCGACCGGCGCCCCGCTCACCGCGGGCACCTCCGAGGCCGCGATCTTGGCGAGCACCTCGACCCGGGCGCTGCGCGCCTCGGTGAGGGTGCGGTCGGCGCGCGACAGGACGTCCCGCAGCCGCATCAGCCGGTGGTCGGCGTCGTCGCGGACGTGCAGCACGGCCTCGACCTCACGCCGTATGTCCTCCAGGGTCCGCCCGGCCCGGTCGTAGCGCCCGGTGTCGGGCCGGCCGCCGGACCAGAAGGCGAGCGGGTCGGAGACCACCTCGGCGCGCAGCGCCGCCAGCGAGTCCAGCATCCCCGCCAGGTCGTCGCCCGAGGGGTGGGTGCCGGGGCGCACCCCGACGGACTCGGCGAGCGAACGGACCCGCTGCGCCTCCGCGATCAGCAGGTCGATGCGCGCGGGCAGTGCCGACCACACCGCGTCGGCTGCGGACACCACGTCCATCACCTGCGCGTACCACTCGTTCATCCGCGCCAGCAGCTGCTCCAGGCTGACCCGTTCGCTCAGCCGGGCCGGACCCGTCAGGCCCCGTGCCGCTTCCGGCACGGCGCCGCCGGAGACGGTCACGCCGGAGCCGCGCAGCAGCTCGGTCAGTTCCCGCAGTTCGCTCTGGGTGGGCCAGCGGCGCCGGCCGCGCAGGGCCCGGGCGGTGACGAGGGCCTCCGTGTACGTGTCGAAGTGCGCCCACAGCAGGGCGACGGCCTGCTCGGCCGCGGCCCAGCGCTCCTTGGTGGCACCGCTCAGCGCCGCGCCCTCCAGCAGCCTGCGGCCGGAGTGGTCCTGCAGCGCGAGCAGGGACGCCTCGATCGCGTCCCGCTCGTCACCGAGCCGTGCCAGGGCACGGTCGGCGTCCTCACGGCTCATCGCCGGTCCGGATGGTCCCGCGACCGCCATCGCACCTTCCTTCTCTCCCGCCGGTCCCGTGCTTGGCGTCAGTCCTTGTAGAGCGGTTCCGGTGGCCCCTCGATGCCCGGAAGGTCCGCCTCCAGCCAGGTACGGTACGCCTGCATCCACGGACTGTCCGCGCCACCGCTGCGGTAGTCCTCCAGCACCCTGTTGACCCGGCGCACCAGGTCGGTGTCCTTCTCGTTCATCGCCACGCCGTAGTACTCGGTGGTGACCGGGGTGCCCACCAGCCGCACCGCCGGGTCCTGGGCGGCCTGGCCGGCGGCCAGCGCGTTGTCGGTGAAGACGGCGTCCGCCTCGCCGAGTTGCAGCATCACCAGGCAGTCCAGCTGGTTCGCCACGAGCAGGACGCGGGGCTGCAGCCGCTCCTTCTCCTTCTCCAGCTCGGCCTGCCCGGTGCTCCCCTGGGCGACGCAGATCCGTTTCCCCTCCACGGAGGAGTCGAACCCCTTGATGGTGGACCCCTGGCGGGGGACCAGCAGTTGCTGCCCCGCCTCGAAGTAGGCGGTGGAGAAGGCGATGTGCTTCTCCTTGATCCGTTCGCAGGTGATGCTCACGGTGCGCACCAGCAGGTCCACGTCACGGTTGTTGACGGCGTCGAAGCGCTTGGCGGTCGGCACGGTCTTGTAGAGGATCGCGTCCTCGCTGCCGAGGATGTCCTTGGCGATGGCCTTGGCCAGGTCGATGTCGAAGCCGACGATCTTCCGGGAGACCGGGTCGCGGTAGCTCCAGCGGTAGCCGTTCTGGTCGACCCCGATGACCAGTTTGCCGCGCTTCTTGATCCGTTCGATCGCCGGTCCGCTCGCGGAGGACGGCCGCAGACTCGCCTCCGGGTGGCCGCCGCAGTCGTCGTCGGCCGTGGCCTTCCCCGGCGCGGCGGCCGGCGTCCCGGTGGCCGCCGCCCGTGCCTCGGGCCGGTCCCGGTCCCCGGACGTGCCGTCCTGCAGCGGCAGCGCGGCGCCGGCGGCCGCTGCCGCGCACAACGCGGCCGCCGAGACCACGGCCGCCCAGCCCCGCACGCGCCATCCACGCTCCTGGCGTCCCATCAGCCGCCTCCCCCCGCTCACCGGTACTCCGACAGCCGGCGCCCGATGCCGAGCACGGCGCCCGCGGCGCCGAGCACCGCCAGCAGCGCGGCACCCGCCACCAGCCCGTCCAGCGCGCCGCGCCCGTCGGCGGCCGCCCGTTCGAACTCCTGCTGCTCGTGGTCGACGGCGTCGGCGAGGTTGTTGTCGACCTCGTCGAAGCAGAAGCCGGTGAACTGCTCGGGCCGTTGCCCGTTCTCGTACGTGCCGCCGATCGTCTGGGCCACGGCGTCCAGGTAGTTGCCCGCGTCGTCCTTCTCGCGGGCCTCGCCGTGCAGTCCCCACCAGGCCTTCGCGGCCTCCATCGCGGACGTGATGCTCTTGCGGCCCTGGTCGTCGTCGGCGAGGTCGAGCGCCCGCGCCAGCAGGCCCGTCCGCCCGTCGGCGTCCGTGCCCGCCAGGCCCTGCAGTTGCTTGTCGTACGCCGTGCTGTAGGCGTCCCCGCCGCCGCGGGCCACGAGCGTCAGGTTCTCGTTGCCCCGGGCCTGCAGGGTCTGGATCCGGGCCTCGTTGAGGACCTGCAGCGACCGCGCGCCGTGCGCGTAGGAGTCGTCCAGCCGGGCACGGGCGACGCCGTGCCCGGCGACCAGCCACAGCAGCACCACGGCGGTGGCCACCGTGCCGGCGAGCATGCCCGGGTTGAACACCCGGTGGGTCCGCCGGTACGAGCGCCGCTGCGCCCACACCAGTGCGACCAGCGCGACGAGGCCGAGGCCCCAGGCGGCCAGCGGCAGGGCCTTGGCGTCCTGGTAGTCCTCGCCCAGCCGTGCGGTCTCGATCGTCCACAGCTGCTTGGCGTCCGGGAGGATCTCCTCGCTCATCATCTTGTTGGCGCGCCGCAGGTACGCCCCGCCGACCGGGAAGCCCTGGCGGTTGTTGGCGCGGGCCCGTTCGACCAGGCCGGTGTAGACCGACAGCCGCTGGTTCAGTCGCTCCAGGCGGGCCTGCGCCTGGGCGGAGTCCTCGGAACTGGCCGCGGCGTCGGCGATGTTCCGCGAGGCGATCTCGATGTCCCGGGTGTACCGCTCGCGGTCCTGCGCGGGGTCGTCGCCGCCGGCGAGGAAGCCGCCGGCGGCGGTGGCGTCCGCGTCGGCGAGCGAGCGGTAGATGTCCGCGGCCCGGGCGCTCAGCGGCTCGCTGTGGTGGATCACGTCGTCGGCCGCGGCGGCGCGATCGGTGATCTGCCACGCCGTCACCGCGCCGAAGGCGACGACGAGCAGGGCCAGCAGCGCCCCGATGATCCGCAGCCGTCCCGGTTCCGTGGTGGCCGCGGCGCGCCACACCCGTAGTTGCTCCACCCATGCCCGTGGCCGCCTGCCGCCGGGTGCGGGCGTGTCCGCCCGCACGGTCGGCGACTGCGTCTCCATCGGCGTCCGTGTCACCTGCCGGCCCTCCCCCCGACCCGTTCCCCCGCGCGTACGCGCGACGAGCCCATGACCAGCAGTATGGCCGTCGTCACCGGCATCCACCCAGGGATTGCGTGGATCTTGCCGTCCGTACAGCCCGACCGCCGCCCGCCTGGTCCCCCCGCGCGCCGCCCCCTCGCAGCTCACCACGCACGGGGAGGGCGTTCGGTTCCCCCGGCGTGCGCGCCGGTTATGACACGGAGCCCACCGATGCGTAGTGCGCCCGCAGCCGGGCGTGCGCCTGCGCCGCCGCGCCGGTGGCGTCCAGGCCCAGCAGGGCGGCGCCCAGCACCGGCGGGGAGGTCACCACCTTGGGGACGGCCTTGGGCGCCGCGGCGGCCAGCAGGGAGATCACGGAGTCCATCAGCAAGGGGTGGCGGGCGGCCAGCACTCCGCCGCCGAGGACGACGTCGGTCTCCTCGTCGAGCAGGTCGAGCCGGCGCAGCGCGACCGTGGCCATGACCACGATCTCCTCGGCCTGCCGCTCCACGATGGCCCGGGCGACCGGGTCGCCGGCCTGCGCGGTCGCGAAGAGGACGGGGGTCAGCTCGTGCTTGCGGGAGATCGCGAGGTGGCCCAGGTGCAGGGCCTCGATCAGGGCGTACATCGAGGTCAGCCCGAAGTGCCCGGGCAGCGCGGCGGCGAGCGCGGTGGCGCCGCCGCGGCCGTCCTCGGCGCGCGCCGCCCACCACAGGGCCTCGTCGGCCAGGCCCGCCCCGCCGCCCCAGTCGCCGGACAGGTGGCCGATGGCCGGGAAGCGGGCCGTGCGCCCGTCCGGGAGCATGCCCGCGCAGTTGATGCCGGCGCCGCACACCACGGCGACCCCGCGCGGCCCGTCGACGCCCGCGCGCAGGAGGGCGAAGGTGTCGTTGGCGACACGGGTGGTCCCGCCCCAGCCCCGGGCGTGGACGGCAAGTTCGAGCTGCTGCTCCTCCACGGGGAGGTCGGCGTTGGCCAGGCACGCGGAGACGTGCCGCACCAGCGGCTCCCCGGGACGCGGGGCGAGGCCGGCGGCGTCGGCGGCCCGCTCGACGATGCGCGCGATCACCTCGACCGCCGCCTCGGTGCCGACGATCTGCGGCTGGAACCCGCCGCCGCGGGCGGTGCCCAACACCGTCCCGTCGGCGGCGACGAGGGTGACGTCGGTCTTGCTGTTGCCCGCGTCGACGGCGAGCACCCCGTCGACGACGAGAGGGTTCAGGCCCACGCGAGGTGCTCCCGGTTGTGCGCGATCAGACGGTCGGTCAGGGCCTCGGCGTACTCGTACTGGCCGACGAGGGGGTGCGAGAGCAGGGCCTTGAAGACCCGGTCGCGTCCGCCGTGCACGGCGGCGCTCAGCGCCAGGTCCTCGTAGGCGGTGACGTTCGCGACCAGACCGCCGAACAGCGGGTCCAGGGGCGGGACGGGCAGCGGGTGCGTCCCGTTCGCGTCCACGGTGGCCGGGACCTCGATGACGGCGTCGTCGGGGAGGAGGGGGAGGGTGCCGTTGTTCAGGGTGTTGACGACCTGGACGTCGCCGGTGTCCCGCAGGAGGGAGGAGGCGAGGGCCACGGCGGCCTCGGAGTAGTAGGCCCCACCGCGCCGGGAGAGCAGCTCCGGCTTCTCGTCGAGGGTCTCGTCCCCGTACATCCCCAGCAGTTCCGCCTCGATGGCGGCCACCTCGGCGGCCCGGGACGGCTTGGTCCGCATCTCCCTCACGACCTCGTCGTGTGCGTAGTAGTAGCGCAGGTAGTACGAGGGCACCACGCCCAGCCGGTCCAGCACCGGGCGGGGCAGGTGGAGGTCGGCGGCGATGGCGTCGGCGTGCTCGGCGAGCAGCTTCGGCAGGACGTCCTCGCCGGCGGGACCGCCGAGCCGGACGCCGCGTTCCCAGGTGAGGTGGTTGAGGCCCACGTGGTCCAGGTGGACGTCCTCGGGCGCCACGCCGAGGAGCCCGGCGAACTTCCGCTGGAAGCCGATGGCGACGTTGCACAGTCCGACGGCCTTGTGACCGGCCTGCAGCAGGGCGCGGGTGACGATGCCGACCGGGTTGGTGAAGTCGATGATCCAGGCACCGGGGGCGGCCCGGCGGACCCGCTCGGCGATGTCCAGCACCACCGGCACCGTGCGCAGCGCCTTGGCCAGCCCGCCCGCGCCGGTGGTCTCCTGACCGACGCAGCCGCACTCCAGCGGCCACGCCTCGTCCTGCGCCCGGGCGGCCTGGCCGCCCACGCGCAGTTGCAGCAGCACGGCGTCGGCCCCGGCCACGCCCGCGTCCAGGTCCGAGGTGGTGGTCACGGTGCCGGGGTGGCCCTGCCTGGCGAAGATCCGCCGGGCGAGCCCGCCGACCAGCCGCAGCCGGTCCTCGGCGGGGTCGACCAGGACCAGCTCCTCGACCGGCAGGGTCTCCCGCAACCGGGCGAAACCGTCGATGAGTTCCGGGGTGTACGTGGACCCGCCGCCCACGACCGCCAGCTTCATCCTTTGACTCCCGTCAACGTCACGCCTTCGATGAAGGCCTTTTGCGCGAAGA
Source organism: Streptomyces sp. PA03-1a (assembly GCF_033792805.1). Taxonomy (NCBI): domain Bacteria; kingdom Bacillati; phylum Actinomycetota; class Actinomycetes; order Kitasatosporales; family Streptomycetaceae; genus Streptomyces; species Streptomyces sp. PA03-1a. Next base: position 3,945 of record NZ_JARAVO010000140.1, on the reverse strand, counting down.
AGAAGACGACGATCACGGGTGCCATGACCAGCACCGTGGCGGCCATCGTCAGGTTCCAGTTGGTGTGGTGGGCGCCCTTGAAGGACTCCAGGCCGTAGCTCAGGGTCCAGGCGGCCGGGTTCTCGCTCGCGTAGATCTGCGGGCCGAAGTAGTCGTTCCAGCAGTAGAAGAACTGGAACAGCGCCACCGCGGCGATGGCGGGCTTGGCCATCGGGAGCACGACGCTCAGCATCGTGCGCAGTTCGCCGCAGCCGTCGACCTTCGCCGCGTCCGTGTACTCCTTGGGGATGGTGAGCAGGAACTGCCGCAGCAGGAAGATGGTGAACGCGTCGCCGAAGGCCATCGGGATGATCAGCGGCCACAGCGTGCCCGACAGGTGCAGCTGCTTCGCCCAGAACAGGTACATGGGCACGATGACGACCTGCGGGGGCAGCATCATCGTGGAGATCACCAGCATCATCGACAGGTTCCGCCCGCGGAAGCGGAACTTGGCCAGCGCGTAGGCGACCGGCGTGCTGGACACGACGGTCAGCACGGTCCCGAGGCCCGCGTACAGCAGGGTGTTGCGCCACCAGGTGAGGAAACCCGGGGCGTCCCAGACGGTGCCGAAGTTGCCCCACTCCCAGGTCCTGGGCCACAGGTCGCGGGTGAGGGCCTGGTTGTCGCTCATCACCGCGGTGAGGAAGACGAAGACGAACGGCAGGACGAAGAAGAGCGCGGCGGCGATGCCGAGGGCGTGCACCGCGATCCAGTGCAGCGCCGCCTTGCGGGCCGCGGTGCGCCGCGCACCGGAGGGGAGTCCGGTGGCGGACGCCGGGGCGGAGGGGGCGAGGGTCGCGTGGGTCGTCATGGGTGTCAGTCCTCCGCCGTCAGGAAGCCGCTGCGGCGGCGCATCAGGAGCGCGGTGAAGGCCATGGAGAGCGCGAAGAGCACGAGGGCGATCACACAGGCCGAGCCGGTGTCGAAGCGCTGGAAGCCGAGGTTGTAGACCAGTTGCGGCAGGGTCAGCGTGGACTTCTCCGGGTAGCCGGGTTCGAACTGCTGGCCGGAGCCGCCGATGATGCCGCTGGCGACCTTCCCGGCGACCAGGGGCTGTGTGTAGTACTGCATCGTCTGGATCACCCCGGTCACGACGGCGAACATCACGATGGGCGAGATGTTCGGCAGCGTGACGTAGCGGAACCGCGACCAGGGGCCGGCGCCGTCCAGCTCGGCGGCCTCGTACTGCTCCTTGGGCACGTCGAGCAGCGCCGCCATGAAGATGACCATGAGGTCGCCGATGCCCCACAGGGCCAGCAGCGTGAGGGCGGGCTTGGACCAGGACGGGTCGTTGAACCAGCCGGGCGTCGGCAGCCCGGCGCTGCCCAGCAGGTGGTTGACCGGCCCGGTGCCGGGGTTGAGCAGGAAGGCGAAGGCCATGGTCGCGGCCACCGGCGGGGCCAGGTAGGGCAGGTAGAAGGCGGTGCGGAACAGCCCCGCACCCGTCTTGATCTTCGTGATCAGCAGCCCGATCCCGAGCCCGAACACGACCCGCAGGCTGACCATGACGACGACCAGCCACAGGGTGTTGCGCAGCGCCGGCCAGAAGAACGGGTAGTCGTTGAAGACGTACGACCAGTTGTTGAGGCCGTTCCAGGTGGGGGCGGTGAAGCCGTCGTACCGCATGAAGGAGAAGTAGACGGTCGAGACCAGCGGGTAGGCGAAGAAGACGCTGAAGCCGATCAACCAGGGCGAGAGGAAGGCGAGGGTGCGAAGCGCCTCGCGGCGGCGCTTCGCCCTCAGCATCGGGTGGACGGTGCTCATCAGCGGGCCTGCGCGATGTCCTTGTCGACCTGCTCGTCGACGCCCTTGAGGCCGGCGGCCAGGTCGGTCTGCTTGCCCGCCTCGTAGGCGTAGCCGAAGTCCTGCAGCGTCAGCTGGTAGGTGCCGCCGTTGACGCTCGCGGGGGTGGTGGTGCTGTTGGGGTTCTGCGCGATCTCCACGAAGGTGCGGAAGAGGGGATCGGCGTCCAGCTCCGGGGACTTCAGCGCGGCCAGCGTGGACGGCACGTTGTGGATGGCGTTGGCGAAGCTCACCACCGCGTGGGTGTCGGTGGTCATGTACTTCACCAGCTCCCAGGCGGCGTTCTTCTTGGCGCTGGTGTTGGCGACGCCGATGATCGTGCCCGACAGGTAGCCCTTGCCGTAGGTGTCGGCCTGGTCGTCCGGCACGGGGAAGGGGGCGACGCCGATCTCGAACTTCGTGCCCGCCTCCCCGGCCATGCCGGCCCGCCACTCGCCGTCGATGGCCATGGCCACCTGGCCGGTGTGGAAGGGGTTCTTGGCGCCCCACTCGTCACCGAAGCCCGACCGGTACTTCTCCAGCTTCTTGAAGCCGCCGAGCGCCTTCACCATGTCCTGCTGCCAGGTGAACATGGCCGCGAAGCCCGGGTCCTTGGCGACGCCGGACTTGCCGTCGGCGTCGAAGTACTTCGCGCCCCACTGCGCGGCCAGGTGCGTGGTGGTGGACTCGTAGCCGTGGAAGTTCGGCATGAATCCGAGCTGGGAGTAGGAGTCGCCCTTGCTCTTGGTGAGCTTGACCGCGTCGGCCTTGAACTCCGAGAGGGTCTTCGGCGGGGAGGTGATCCCGGCGGCCTTGAAGGCGTCCTTGTTGTAGTACAGCCCGTAGGCGTCGCCGAGCAGCGGCAGCGTGCAGCGCTTCCCCTCGAACTGGGTGTACTCCAGCATCGGCTTGGGGAAGGTCGCGGCCGGGTCGATGCCGGACTTCTTCAGGAACGGGTCCAGGTCGGCGAAGGCGTTGGACGAGCAGAACTTGCCGACGTTGTCGGTGGTGAAGGAGGAGACGACGTCCGGGGCGTTGGGGCCGCCGGCCCGCAGCGCCTGGTTGATCTTGTCGTCGGTGATGTTGCCCTGCACCTTGACGTGGATGTTGGGGTGGGCCTTCTCGAACGCCTTGACGTTGGCGTCGATCGCCTTCACCTCGCTCGGCGCGGACCAGCCGTGCCAGAAGGTGATGGTCACGTCCTTGCTGGGGTCGTCGCCTGCGGTGTTGTTGCCGGAGCCCGTGCACGCGCTCGTCAGCAGGGTTATCGCGGCGGCGGCTGCGACGGCGGCCGCGGCCGTCTTGGTGGAACCGGACACTTCGCTTCCTCCGGGGGACTTCGGGCGGTTCGAGGGTGTGCGAGACCGGCGGAGGGACCCGCGGGGGGTCCGTCCGCTGCGTGTGCGGGTGGGTGGATGGGCCGGTGCGTTCAGCGCGAGGTGTCGAACACCTCGTCGCGGGTGGTGGCGAGGGCGCTCTGCAGCGCCCCGGACAGGACGGGGTCGTTCGGTACGCCGCCGAGCACCAGCCGGGGCCGGGGCACGGCCAGGTCGGCTAGTTCGGACTGGACCAGGCAGCGCAGCGGCTCCCCGCCCGCGGCGATCACCCCGCCGGCCAGGACGATCAGTTCGGGGTCGAGGACGGTCACCAGCGAGGCCAGCCCGATGGCGAGCCCGGTGGCGAAGCGCCGCAGCAGCTCCGCGTGCGCGTCGTCGCCGGTCCCCGCCGCCGCGGCGAGCAGCGCCGAGGCGCCCTCGGCCTGGGTGCCCCGTGGCACGGCGAGTCCCAGTTCCCGCGCGATGCGCAGCACCGCGTTGCAGCCGGCCAGTTCCTGGAAGCCGCCGGCGTTGGCCTTGGCGACGTGCCGGACCAGGGGGGTCCCCGGCACCGGCATGAAGCCGACCTCGCCGGCACCGCCGGTCCAGCCGCGGTGCAGCCGGCCGCCGATCACGATGGCCGCGCCGATGCCCTCCTCGTTCCACAGCAGGACGAAGTCGTCGTGGTCCCGGGCCGCGCCGAGCCGCTGCTCGGCGACGGCGGCGAGGTTCACGTCGTTGTCGTACTCCAGGGGGACGGGCAGGGCGGCGGCCAGCTCGTCCCTTCCCCTTAAAACCATTTGGCCCC